>JAICVW010000582.1 GCA_025935105.1 Nitrososphaeraceae archaeon | reverse complement strand
TTTCATCCATTGGAACAAACATGGAGTAGTAGGGCCAGATATTTTCTCCAAAGCAGCATGTCTTTTTCCTGAGAAAATCAATGGCAAATATACCATGCTTTTCACCTTTGAGCTTGAGAGTCCGAAAGCGACGATCATGATGGCGCAGTTTGATGATCTCTATGACCTTTTTTATCCGTCACAAGAGAAAATGAATCGAATCGTAAATGAAGAATACGAAGAGTGTGTCGTCTTCAAACCAAGTGACGGGAGAGGCAATGAGGTAGGAGCAGTCCCAATCAAAACCCCACACGGCTGGCTCTTTATCTATAGTGCGCTGAGTACTGTCGATGGCCATACGGAGTGGTCGATAAGTGCTGCGTTACTTGATCTGCATAACCCACGGAAAATCTTGGCAAACGCTGACCATATCCTCAAACCCGAAACAGAACGCGAAAGACATGGTGTGGTAAATCATGTTGCTTTCCCGGAAGGCGCTGTAGTATTTGGAGAAGAGCTCTATGTATACTACGGATCAGGCGACCAAGGAATCTGCCTTGCAATATGTGATTATCAAGAGCTCCTGAATCACCTTACCTCCCAAATCTAGATCATCAGGAGACTTTATCGGAATGTCAATAAGCTTAAACACCGCTAGGATCATTTGTTTCAAACTTATGCTGATTCAGGTCAAGGAGCAATCTGTATCTTAACTTATTCGAATTTTTAGCAGACTTCGAGAGAGCGTTTTTATACCAAGTTACTTATGGATTACACGGTACTTTATGTGTGTGACTAGTTTTGTTCCACTACAACTTATCGGTTCCATGTGCAGGCTTGGTACACCATCAAACAATCTTTGTCCTTTCCCTATTGTCGCCGGAACAATGTGTAGCCAAAGCTCATCAATGAGTCCTGCTGCTAAATATTGATTGACAACATTCGCACCTCCGGAAATCGCTACAGGTTTATTATCTGATGCTTTTTGTGCAAGACGCAAAGCACTTTGAATACCATCTGTGATAAATATAAAAGTAGTCCCGCCTTCCATTTGGATTGGCTCCCGTGGTTTGTGGGTTAATACATAAACAGGGGCATGAAATGGAGGATTATCTCCCCACCAACCTTTCCAGGTTTCGTCATACGTTTGACCTTTGGGTCCATACATATCACGACCCATGATGTACGCGCCTGCCACAGAGCTCAGCTCAGCAATTTCAGCTTTATGCTTTTCAGGCTCATCAAACATCCACCGATGCAGTAAACCCTCAGGAGCACCAGGAATTCCTTGACGTAGAAAGTCTTCAGGCAAGTCACCAAAAGGCTTTTGTTCAGACATATTTGGTCCGGTGACAAATCCGTCAAGAGACATTGCGATTCCACAGATTACTTTATTCATGGGTTGAGTATATCACACGAAAAGCATTAAATTTAGTACCTTTATTGATTAGACTACTGAGGTTCGAATCCGGGAATGAACTTTTGCTAAGTTCTAGACTATATAAGAATTTTGTCAAAATAATTTTTCTTATGAAGATACTCTTACCTTTGTAATGAGCCTGATTTGAGTTGCTCAGAGGGTTCGTAGGTTGCAAATACTACGCCTGTCTTGGTTATTTTTCCGTCGACTAGTTTAAAGCGTTCTGGTTGTGTACCATCTGCAAATAATTTTTTGCCAGTGCCTATTGTCACAGGATATGTCCAGATATTCATTCTGTCTATTAAGTTATGTTTTAGAAGCGTTTGAATAAGATTGCCGCTACCCCATACCGACAAGTCAGGACCGTCTGAATCTTTTAGCCTTATTAATTCCGCTACCACATCGCCTGTAATAAGTTCTGACTTATCCCACGAGAGGGTAACAGGGTTATGTGAAACCACATATTTTGTCGCTGTATCAAATGGCTTTCCCCAACGCGGTTCATCTTTGTGTTTTGGCCAGAAAGCTGCCCAAATATCATAAGTCACTCTGCCTAAAAGAAGGTCAAAAGGAGAAGCCAATATCTTTTCGTCCATTATCTTGTCCGCCTCATTGTCTTCATCATCCCAATCCATCTGCCAACCACCATATTTAAATCCATGGGAAGTATCTTCCTCAGCCCCACCAGGAGCTTGCAGAACACCATCAAGGGTAACGAATGTCGTTGTGATGATTTTCCTCATGAATCAATTCTACCACACGTTAATATGAGATGGAGCTGGTCATAGTTTCTCATTTATGATTTTTGAAGTTAATCGAGCTTCTTTTATCGTTGGTTGAAATAGTTCAATCGGATTGCCAGAAGGATCTTCTACAATAATTTGTTTTCCACCGACACCCGTTACAATAGTATTACGAAAATGTATCCCTGCTTTCTTCAATGTTTCTACCATTTCTTCAATAGCAGAAACTTCAATAGCAAACCTATTCCATCCGCCTGGCTGTTGGTTAGTGCCATCTGGCATTGGCTGTCCACCCCCACCTATAGGATTCGGAGCACTGAGAACTAATCGAAGATCACCTCGAGAGAGCATAGCGAAAGCAGCTGCAGGATGCATATCGAGATGAAATTCAAGATATTTCGTATAAAACTCGATTGCTTTATCGACATCCTCAACGATATATCGTACTTGTACGGTAGCCATCAATGCTATTATTACACAAAGCTAGATCCAAGTACAATTTGACTACTAGAGTAAAACATA
>JAICVW010000358.1 GCA_025935105.1 Nitrososphaeraceae archaeon | reverse complement strand
CGCATTGTCAAATTTTCTCTATAGCTTTTTTCTAGAAATTCAGTCACCTGATCACTGCCGGCTCCGATGGCTACAGCGTCATAACCAATATAGGTACCGCTCGGGTCAGTCAAATAAAGTGCAGCCCCGCTCTTATCTACCCCAGCTAGTATCAATGCAACACCAAATGGTCTGACCCCCGCATATTGAGTAAACTGCTGTGCCATGTCCGCGATATTTTTAGCTACACCTTCGACGTCTACAGGTTCGTCGTATATCAACCTGTTACTTTGAGCAAAGAATCTAGCATGATCGACCTGGGTCCTGGCGTCAGGTATGTAACCCGCGGCTGCTACTCCTATGTGATCATCAACCTGAAATATCTTTTGGGTAACATTGGAAATCTGGAGTTTTCTTGCTTTCTCCTCCACCGCTAGAAGGACGCCTTCTTTACTTTTTATGCCAAGGGCAAGGGTACCCCTCCGCACTGTTTCTATTGCATATTCTACTTGGTATAGCCTGCCATCAGGCGAAAACACTGTAATTGCACGATCATATCCCGCTGCTGCTGGTAACAATTCATTTTTTACTACTTCGTAATCTTTAATTTAAATTTACCTTCAGTACCTCTAACCTAGAGCACATTGATACCCGAACACATAATTCAAGATCAGATCACTTTTTATGGCCATCCAAATGTTCGGAGCAATCATTTAAAGTCAGTTGAAGTAACTAAAGCCCAAACACTCTCCACGAGGGGAGACTGCATCATCGGTGTAAACGCGGACAAAGCATGCAGTGATCTGAACCCGTGCCTAAAGAATCTACTGTTGAAACATGGCCTCGTTTTGAAGATTGAGATAATAGTAGAGGATCTTAAATTCGTGATGCATGCTCATAGTGATCCCAAGCTTTTGCTTTCTGATGTCCATGACATAGTAATTCGCCGGTCAAAATTTATTTGCCCCAGGACAGTAGCTATTTCGTGTGACAAGGCATCCTCTGATATACCACGCGAAATGACGCGCCTCTTGCGTAATCCTAATGCAAAAGGCATATTGAATTTGACGATTTCAGACTATTAATTCCTCTACAGTCCTGAACACGTTAATCGTCACTCAACTTTTTGCCAGTGATCTCTTCATAGGCCCGAACATAACTCCTAGATAATTCACTTAATATCTCCTGCGGCAAAAGCGGGGTCTCGATCAACGATCCTTGCTTGTTCGAAGATTCGAGCCTAGTTCGGAAGCCTTTCTTAATTAACCAGTCCCGAAGGATCTGTTTATCAAAGCTCTTCTGATCTTTGCCAGGTGAATAATCGGCTTTAAGCCAGAGACGAAATTCATCAGGTCCTATGGAATCCGCCAAGTAGATTTGTCCAGTAGTGGGATCCTTCCCGAATTCAAACTTTGCGTCGGCAATAATAAACCTTTTGCTCTCGATGATATTATTCATGACTTTGTATAGGGCTATGGAAGTGCGTTCAAGATAATCATATTCATCTTCCGATACAAGCCCGAGCATAATAGAATCATTTCTTGTTATCTGGGTATCATGAACTTCTGATTTAGTTGTAGGATCGAAAACAGGCCCTGGCAAGCGAGAAGCCTTGAGTGGCACGGAATTGTGTCCATTTTTATGAAGTTTTCTTTGCCTCTCGTACAGGCTCCCGTAAAGATACCCTCTGACTACACATTCGAGTGGAATCATTTCGAGCGGTCTTACTTCCATATCAGTTTCATTAGTAACCCTTATCATATGATGAGGGAATCCTATGGATTTGAACCAGAATTCGCTGAATCTACACAATACTTGTCCTTTATGTGGAACGGTGCTAGCAATTGGCACATCAAATGCAGAGATCCGATCGGAAAAATGGAACAGGAGATTGCCGTTTTCTAATTGGAAGATATCTTTCACCTTCCCCTTGCGGATTAAATGCATTAGATTGCTTATTTGGATCAAGGATAAAACTCGTTCTGTGACAATATTGGGGAAACACACAAAGAACATTAAGGATGCAAGGTCATGGTGGGATTTGGACCCACGGCCTAAGGTTTACAAAACCTTCGCTCTAACCAGGCTGAGCTACATGACCTCCGAAAATATTTTATCAACTTCAAATGTTTATTAATACTTTCGTTAATCTATTGTATTAACGGGGCGACTTTCTTTACCTTCGAAAAAATCCGATCTAACTGAATTTTTAATCCTTGTAACTATCGAAAACAAACCTTTCGTAAGTGACCCAGAAGGCGAAACGATTCTCAGAGACTTAATAATAAGGGGCGGCTACTCTAATATACTTAAGGTTAGAGTAGCGAAAAGCCTCAAGCTAGTAGTTAAAGCAAAGAATAAGAGGATTGCCGAAGAAAGTGCCAAGTCGATGTGTGAAGATTTAAGGATTTTCAACCCGGTTGTAAGTGATTGCTCCATTTCTACAATTTTCAAGCTTAAGCCTCATGCCCGAGGCCAGCTGCTTGAACACAAGGCACGATAGACGAATGGACAGCTAAATATGACGTTTGCCGCGTCAGTACACGAGTGGCATTTTTTGCATTTAAGATTTCTATAAACAACAATGTTAATAGGTTGATTTCTATCGCATACAATTCATCAAATGAAACGAATTGGGATTGTTGTTTTCCCAGGTAGCAACTGTGACAGAGACGTCCACCATGTTCTAAATCACGATTTGAAAATTCCGGCAGATTTAGTTTGGCATGCTAATAGTAAGCTATCTGCGTACGATTCATTCGTAGTTCCAGGGGGTTTTAGCTACGGTGATCATCTTAGGGCTGGAGCAATAGCTGCTCACACGTCTGCAGCAGACGAATTAAAGAAACAGGCCAAGAATGGCCGAATGATTCTCGGAATTTGCAATGGCTTCCAAATTTTGGTGGAATGTGGTCTGCTGCCAGGCGCCCTAGTTGCAAATAAGTCACTTTCTTTTATATGTAGATGGACAACTATACGCGTAGAGACTAATACTACGGCATTTACTTCGCTTTTTAGTTTTAGACAGAGAGTTAAAATTCCGATTGCTCATGGACAAGGAAGATATATAGTTGATAAGCAGCTTTTAAAATCAATCTCAAAAAAAAATCAGGTGGTATTTAGGTATTGCGAGGGCAATCCAAATGGTTCGACTGATCGGATAGCTGCTGTCTGTAATGAAGATAGAAATGTGATGGGAATCATGCCCCATCCTGAGCGCGCACCCGTCTTTGGGGCAGCCGATGAGGCTTCTTTGATTTTTCGTTCCCTTTGGGATCACCTCACTGGATAGGAAGCGTGACTAAGGTACTCTTGGCAGCATTGAGTAGAGAAGAACTGATCTACCTTTCAAATGAGCTCAAAAGGAAACCCAATCGATTGGAAAAGGAGATAATAGCAGCTGAATGGTCAGAACATTGTTCTTACAAATCATCCAAGAAGTACATTAAGAAATTACCGAATGAAAGCAAACATGTCATATTTGGGCCTGGGTATGATGCAGCGGTACTAAACGTAGGTGACGGTTATGCTATTACCGTGCATATTGAGAGTCATAACCATCCATCAGCAGTTGACCCCTACGGAGGCAGTTCAACTGGGGTGGGTGGAGTAATTCGTGACATTATTTCTATGGGCACACGACCTATCGCACTTTTAGACTCGCTTAGATTTGCACCGATTTCAAAATCTGAATCAGCAAACTCTGATTCCGGGTGGCTGCTTAAAAATGTGGTCAAAGGGATAGGAGACTATGGAAACTGTATCGGAATCCCCACGGTGGGTGGGGAGGTAGAGTTTGACGACTCGTTTGCTGGCTATTGTCTTGTGGACGTTGTATCTATTGGCCATGGCTTATGTAAATCTATAGTTAAAAACATGGCCAGTCGTGGCGACCTGATTATTCTAGTAGGAGGTGCCACGGGGAGAGACGGGATAAAAGGCGCATCATTCGCATCTATGAACTACGAAAGAAAAGAAAGATCAGCTGTACAAATCCCGGATCCGTTCACAGAAAAACTGCTCATTGAAGCGATATTAGATGGGATAGATAGTGGTATCATTAAGGCTCTTAAAGACTTGGGAGGCGGAGGTCTATCATGTTGTTTGTCTGAGATGTCTAGTAGTTT
>JAICVW010000558.1 GCA_025935105.1 Nitrososphaeraceae archaeon | reverse complement strand
GCCCCGTATGGATGCCCAACTGATTAATACGTAATTATGTTAATCAGTATAGATATCGTTTTCACAAACAATTGCCTCTGAATGTAAACATTTCTTATGTAAGCAAACACTTTAGTAAGAGTAAATTAATCAGGTATGATTTACATATGCATCCAGATGGTTCTACATTTATCGACAGATTAGAGGATACTCAGCCGATAAGAGCAATAGGAACAATGGAAGTTGAGACTGAGACTGAACTGAAGAAAGCAGATATACAAATATCAAATGAGACCAATCCTTTATCTAAAATGGACATTAGGTGAATTATTATTTAATCGCCAGGGCAAATTATCTAGAAGCGGTATGGCATAAAAAGTCGTTTCAGGTGTTTCATAGTTCACATCGCTTAAGGGCCCACGGGGCAGCCGGTACGGTACGAAGGTTGCAAATTAGCCTTGCCTCAGGCGTCACTTGAATATACACTCATTTAACCAATCGCGGGAACATGGAAACGATGAAGTTAGAACGGTCCATTATCTGTTTGGCTCATTCGAATTTGGCCTTCGAAGCACAATATTTAAGAATGCTTTCTCACTATGCAAAACAAAAAGTGATGGCAATAGTGGCAACCCCGAGATTACTCTTATCTGAGGGAGCACTAACGAAGTGGTATTCACAGAATGCATCAGTACCAGGCTTCAATACTAGTAATTTTCTATATATCGGCGCTACGACCATAATTGCAAGAAGAACTTATCTCAGTCAAAAAGGAAAAATGCGTTCACTACGTTTGAATCGAGGTAATTAAAAGAGACGAGGACCAGACATATCCAATATAATAGCGATATGGCAATCCACAAATAAATATCCTATTTGGATGAGAACAAAGAGCCGATAGATCTCATTCACATGATCCCCCTTTCTATAGAGACAGAATTACCTGGGCGGCTCACTATTATATGACGTCGATTCCGTTCTCAAGGTTCGGCTAAATTTGGGAAATTAGAAAGAAGGATACCTATAAGGCATTTATCTGGCACAGCATGCTTTTATTGCATGACAATTTGGAGATTACGCCACACAATTTGATTCCTCGTTATTTGATCTGTTATTACCTTTCTGGCCGACCGTAGCTACATTCAACAATTTATCACAATCTGCACATCTGTTGTGCTGTTCACCCCTGTGTTCATTCTTTAATGACTTCTGGAAAACGGGAGCCTGCTAGACCAGCCTGACTACCAAAAATAGCCTAAAACTGTGGAGGTACTTTATCACAACGTGAATTACATGCCCGCCAAATCTCGCAAGTTGTTGTTTTGAGTAGCAAAATTGTTCTAGCAATGATTAATAGACCGATGTGATTGAATTCATGGAAAGTGTGACGATATGAGATGCGAGAACCCCGTCATGAATCAGATCCTCGATGCCTACAAACCAATGTGGTCGCTAAATCATGCTATTTCTCTAATGGGTTGGGACTTTGAGACTTATATGCCTAGGAAAGGCACGGAAGAAAGAGGTGTGGCCGATTCTCAACTCCACATGCTGTATAAGGATCTTTTGCTCAGCAAAGACTTTGTTGGTCTTGTTGAGTCAGCGAAGAAACTTGGCAACCTAGGCGATTTAGAGAAGGGCATTATACGAATACTCGACCGGGAAATAACCACGCAGATCAAGATCCCCAAAGAGTTGACTGAAGCAGAATCTCTGGAAAGAATTAGGGGCAACATGGTGTGGAGGGGAGCGAGAGAAAAATCTGATTACATGATATACTCGCCCCATTTGAAGAAAATGATAGAAATAAAGAAGCAAATCGTTGAGAAAATAGGTTATGAAAAACATCCATATGATGCGCTTTTGGATAAATTCGAAGAGGAGCTTACAGTAGACGATTTAGATAAAACATTCGGGGCTTTAACTTCGCGTATTCAGAAGATTTTGAAAAAACTAGAAGATTCAGGCAGCCAGTTTTGTAAAGAGAGCAAACTTGGGAAATCAAAGTATGATATCCAAAAAGTTGAGGTGCTCAATCATGAAATTTTGACTCTCTTGCAATACGAGAAAGAACGTTTTAGGATGGATGTGTCTACTCATCCTTTCACAGAGGCTCTAGGCCTTAACGATGTAAGAATAACAACTAGATATGAAGGGACCGATTTCAAAAAGTCAATATCTAGTACTATTCACGAAGCTGGTCATGCCTTGTATAATCTGCAATGCGATCAGTCGTTGTCTGGTACTCCGCTTGAAGGCGGATCTTCGCTTGCGCTGCATGAATCTCAGTCACGGTTCTGGGAGAATAATATGGGTAGAAGCCTTCCTTTTGTTCAATTGGTAGCTCCCTTGATTAAAAAGCAGGTAAATTTCGCAAACCAAGCAACGGATGACGAGTTGTATCTGTACTTCAATAACGTTAAGGCTGACTATGTTCGAGTTGACGCCGACGAAGTCACATACAATCTCCATATAGCAATAAGATATGAGATAGAGAAAAAAATATTTGGAGATGAGCTCAGCGTCTCTGAGATTCCTGAATTCTGGAACGATAAAATGGAGCAACTGCTTGGGGTAAGACCAACTAAGGATTCACAGGGAGTGCTTCAAGATACTCATTGGAGCAGCGGCCTCTTTGGCTATTTCCCAACTTACACTTTGGGAAACTTGGTTTCAGCGATCATTGCTTCAAAGATGCGCAAAGACCTTGAGGAATACGACGAAGTCATCAAGAGCGGCAATTTCAAGCCTATTAGAGAATGGTTAAGATTAAAAATACATCGATATGGATCTGTATATGCTCCCAAAATGCTCCTTAAGAATACCTTCAATGAAAACTATAATCCGGATTAATTTGTG
>JAICVW010000298.1 GCA_025935105.1 Nitrososphaeraceae archaeon | reverse complement strand
TTGTACTTATAGTTAGTTCCAAGATCAGTGCTATTGATATTTTGATTCTTTAATAATAACATATTCAAGATTTGGTAGAGACGATTGTTGTTGAAGCATAAAAATCACGTGCTGCAGTACGATATACCTTGAGAATATGAACGCTGGACAGACAATCATCCAGGTTTAACTCATGAAATGAATATTGTTCCCCAAGTAAGTAGGATTTTGAATATCAATCTACCTAGAATCATAATTATTTATACTTTCGAAATGCCCTTTTGCTAGTTTCATTTGAGCCACGATGATATCCACATGATCACACAATGGTTTTAATATGGTAGGCCATGATTATCTGGTTTCATTGGACATTTATCACATCAAATATGCTGTGTAGAATGCGCGGGTTGGGGCCATTAATAGAATATATCAATGATGTCTTTTGCCAGTAGAAGGATATCAGAAAGCATCAGGGATGGTGCTGATATCAGTCTTTAACAAATTATTGTTTGTTACAATTGTAAGAACACAAACAACATCCAAAAGCAATCAAACACATGCTAGGGAGCTTGGATGTAATTCTCTGCGCTCCTTCACCAAGGTTCCTTCTGGGCACAATCCTATGGAACGATATTTTCGTTCACCAGAACAGAACAATCTTAGCGTACATATTTGCCACTTGGCAGATATCTTAAGTACGAATATTATGGTACATATGGTACATATTGGCCAAGCTTCTCGATTTCTACGATCTGGCACACATGGTTAACTAAAATTTCAAAATACAACTATCCATAACATTGAAGTCCAGTGGCATGAGTTAACATAATCGCTCCTCGCTTCATTACTTGTATCTCTTGGCTACTATAATAAAATCAATCAATCCTTCACATTCCTATACGCGTCATCCATACCTTCAATCTTGATCAACTCCTGCCAGTCATATACTTTGCCTTCTGAACAATATTATCATGTCCCATTCTGCTCATAATTGCGTGGAGCCTCAATCAGACCATGGAGTTCAGTAAACACGTCTGCTCAAGTGGCAGGTACGTTGCGGCCTGTATCAATTGCAATACATGTAGAACGTAATAACAGTACTACTAACACTAATACTGAGACTGCTGTAGGACAAATACCAATATTAACCGTAAGTGCTATCAGTGATTTCTCCTTGCTCTAATCTAGACACATCAACCGTTTTTATTATATCAGTAGAAATGACTTGGAAGGTAAGTCTGTCCAGTATAACTCGCAGTCGAATATTATCATCTTGACTCTGGGTACGTTACTTAAGATATAGAGGCCGTGTATTCTGACTTCTATTTTAATCTCATTACTTTGCATATCCTCGGAATCTGACCTGTTTATAACCTGTAATGAGTTTGAAAAGTGTCTATGTTGTTCTTCCAAAGGGTATTTTCCATCTCGTAATGAATTTTGAATCATTTGACATAGTTGTGAAATCTTCATTGCTACACTATCCTCCGAATGTCAACTTTAATCTTTTGGTCAGTTATTATAATCTGTATGTGCATGGCTGTTGATAAAAAAATCAGATACTTAACTTAATAGACATACATGGGATAAGAACAAAGAACGTAAACAACTATTACAAAAGGATGCATAGGGTGTTTATTTGAGTTGTTTGGGTTTATTCCGAAGATATAGATACAGTTCTTTGTCTATCAATTCTACTCTTATGACTAATTTTACTTTCTTGTGATTGTCCTTCCTCAAATCGTTTATGTCTGGCAAGGTCATCAGATGTCTGGAACGACTTGCCACATTTTTCGCAATTTTGGGGAGGTTCATTTTGACCTCAATACAAATAGAAGGGGCTATACAAATCTCCTGGAATTGACCCGTGGCATTTTGGGCACTCAGTTATAGTCTTTTTACCACATATGTTGCAGTAATCCTTTCGGTCATGTGGTTTAGAGTCATAGGTCGATGTGATGAAGTGACCATTTAGGCAAATTTGTGCTTTATCTCTCCAAGGATTGATGGGATATTTAATGAATCGACGAGTGACCTCCTCACCTTTTTCCTTTATACAGTGCCACTTTTCATCGGATTCCTTTCCTAAAAGATTGGAATAAGGACGGTCAGTTTTAATGATATCAATTCTTCTTACTTCAGTCTTCAAAATTGAAATTCCACCACAGTATAAATAATCTTGTGTCCCGTATGGTTTTGCAATCCTGTCAACTAAAATACCATTGAATTTAACTCAAGTTGGGTCATCTGCCGATCAAAAAAATTATTACTTAAAATAACTATACCCATGAATGATTTTGATAGGCCTTCATTAATTTCTTTAACAATATGATCTCCCCACGCGACCTCTATTTGGTCAAACCAAATCTCTCTACTTTTTCTGAGACATTCGGCTATTCTAGTGGCTATACCTTGGTCTGGAGAGGCGTATGAAATAAAAATCTTGGTTCGGTTCAAATTTATTCCTTTAACTCATCTAAATGAATTGTAAGTGAGCTGATTACCAAATTGGTTCTATTATGGTTAGGGCCTTTTTTCAGCTTTCAACGCTTATGCTTGAGTATAGTCAACATCTTAAGCTTGGCTTAGGTAGTAGCATCTGAATATCAAGACCAAGGAAAACTCCAGGTGATTAAACTAAAAGATGTTTGTGAGTTCTAATAGTAATCTGTTATTTCTTTAACTCAAACTTAAGCAGGATTAATTTGACATGGAATAATAATTCATGTCATGGAAATACGCCGGTTTCGGATTGTAGTTAGTACTGCATTGAAGAAACTATTGGCTTATACGAACTTAGCTGCTTCGATATATGCCAGTTGGGCTATTGACATAGAAAATTATCGATTATTATTGATGGAGTGCGGTAGGTGCAATGAGTAAGGTAATACCTAAGAGTTTGGAACATTTGAAATCATTAGAAAGCAAGATCAGTTTAAAATCCAGACAAAACAACCTTTCCTATCATTGTACCAGACTCGAGTTTCCTATGTGCCTTACGTAGATTTTCAGCATTTATTGGTGATAGCACCTCTGCTAAAGTGGTTTTTATTTTGTTACTATCAATAAGGTCGGCTATTGTATTGAGCAAATGATGTTGCTCTATCATGTCTGCTGTTTGAAATAGCGATCTGGTAAACATGAGCTCCCAAACAAACGTAGCACTTTTCTGCTGTAGTATGCCTCCTAGGTCTATAGGAGCTTTAGTTTCAACTATGGAGCATATCTTACCTTGTGGAGCAACCAACTGCTTCATACTCTCAAAATAACTATTAGTATCATTTAAACAGAGAATATAGTCTACATAATCAATACCTATGACATCATTGATCTGAGATTTAAGATCTTTATGATGGTTTATAACATAATCCGCACCCATTTTCTTACACCACCCAACTGATTCAGTCCTAGATGCAGTTGCGATTACATCAATTCCTAGCAATGAAGAAGATGATCTTTCTGAAGATAAGGATGATGAGAGGGCTGATCGGTTTGCAAGGTTTTTTGCAAGCTGAATAGATATAGAACCAACCCCTCCTGCTCCACCTATAATAAGAATAGATGGTTGTCTATTATTATTACTAGTTTTCCTTCTTTTAAAGTCCTGATACAAACAAAGTCTATCATACAGAGCCTCCCAGGCTGTTATTGTTGTAAGCGGCATAGCAGCAGCTTCTTCAAAGCTGAGCGATTTTGGCTTTCTTCCAACAATACGTTCATCTACTACATGGAATTCGCAGTTTGTTCCCAATGGTCTAGAAATGGTGCCGGCATAGTAAACGGCATCACCTTTGTCAAAAAGTGTACAATCTGAACTAACTTCTATCACTTCTCCAGCGGCATCCCATCCTAAAATACGTGGATTATTTTTATTTTCTTCTGTAAGAGTAGGCGGAGGAGAAATCAATCCTCTTCTAACTTTAGTATCTACAGGATTTGCTGAGATTGCCTTTATAGCAACTAGTAGATCATGTCCTGTACTAGCAATATTTGGCTGTGGAATGTCTAAATCAACTAGTGATTGAGGATCTTCTATTGGTAAGTATTTGTATAGACCAACAGCTTTCATTTTGTATACTGTTAAAAGAGTGAATACGTAATTATAAGTATCATAGCTACGATGGGTCGAATACGAGGACAACAAAATACTTATCATCATTTTCATTGTAATCAGACAGAGAGAACTAAAACTATCCAAAAACCACATATTCGAATTTATCTTGGAGGGTACAGTCAAGGAACATTTGTAAGGATAGCAAATTGTGCTAGTGGATAGGTTAAATCATACACAAGTTAAGAAATGAATGTTACAAATCAAAAATGTTCATATCGCTGCGATAGCTTGGTTATTACGTCGAGATTCATAGAAAACTCTTTTACCAATTAGAATACCTACATCTTTCCCAGTCCTATAAGACATTTCTCATTTCGAGGCTGAAACATGATTTTCTTTATAGACGACATAAGGACATTTTACAATCTATAAATGTCATGTAACTAGATGATTGCAAGTATGTCATTGACCATACAGTCTAGCATCAGACTCAACAATGGAGTTCAGATTCCCAGACTTGGCCTCGGAGTATACCAGTCACCACCTGGTAGGATAACACAGCGTGTGGTTAGATATGCATTGAATATTGGATATAAGCATATTGATACCGCTTACATATACGGTAATGAATCAGA
>JAICVW010000457.1 GCA_025935105.1 Nitrososphaeraceae archaeon | reverse complement strand
TCAAGCCTTTGTTTCTCGTCTTGTTGTCGTTTAATATGATCTGCGAGCGCGTCCAGTGGAACTGATTCGGACATTGATAATTGGGCGATTTGATTTGCGACCTCAATGAGCTTTTTGGGTTCAGGGAATTGGCTAGGTTTGCAATCTGTGTTTCAATTTCATCCTGATTTGCGCCCAATTTTTGAACATAATTATTTATTCTGATAGAGGAAGCAAGCACACCCAGATTGATACCTTGTTTTTTACATGGAATTGATAATTCTCTAACCGATTCGAATTCCATACCATCGACCCCTTCCTTGAATTCATTGATTATCCCGGTTACCGTCCCTGCGCCTATTTGATTATCAGCGGCGATTTTGTCCCTGGGATCCCCGTTTAGCCATTCTTTAATTACATTTGTTTTAATATCGTTCTTGATCGCCGCTGGCATCGTATATATGAATGTTATAGAAGATTGTAAACATTCGTCAAATGGCCGTCAAAAGGGACGTCAAATGATTGAGAAGACATAGAAGATGTACCATTGTATGAAAGACGGACATTTGACAAGGGCCTAGTTCTGGGACAAGCCCCGTGTAAGATGATTGCCATAGTCCTCTTGGAGTGTTGGCGTTGGTATTAAAGAAAGAAGATAAGGAATAGTAGGTTATGGCAGGTTTGGTTCTACCAAGTTCAACAACGCTTGAATATACGATGAATTCTGCATTTGGTTCAAATTTGCAATGCCACCACATCCAAAAATAGGAGCTGCTAATCCAAGTACCGTGGGTGCGCTCATTCCGTGTTTTTCTGCTAGAGCAGCAATTAATGCACCATTCCGAATACAATTGACCGCTTTATCGCCAGCTGATGTGAAAGCGCCTGTTGATTGATCCACCAATTGAGAACAATCTTGTTGCAAGTATTGTTGTCCAGCAGCACAAATCTTGCTCCAGGGAACGAATATACCATATTCATTGTGAAGTATGCCAGTTGGTTTAGAATGTGAAGCGATTAATCCACCAATCAGTGGAACAATGGATAAATCGCTCTATGGGAGAAACAGGAAAAAAGAAAAAATCCGGTCAGCGGAATTATTTGTTGATCCCGCCGGTAATACTTCTTTTGAATAAATCTATCCTAATTAGTGCCGAGTCCTGAAGGTGAAATTAGCGAAGTGAGCAGCCCAGGCCTTGAGAACACCTCAGATTCGAGGGATTTGTTGTAGGTATTGATGAACCATGTGTATACTATTCCTTAAATAAGGGATAGGATTTGATACAGAAAAATTTCGTACTACTTGACATTTCTCGGCCAGAGTCATGTGTACTATACGCTGCTGGATTTGTTGTATGTACTGATGAATCATGTGCCGCTCCTGGAGTTATCAGGGAAAACAAAGCAGCTAATATTACTCCAAGTGCTAACTTTAAAAAATGATCGTAATGCATAGATTCTAAAATATATGCATCTGAGAAATCTGCTGCACAGAAAGCTGCTACTCCGAGTCACAATTCCATTGATAATCGCAGCGGTAATGCTTGCCGCTGTTATTATTGATTCGTTTTTTACGGTGTTTCCTGCGATTACTTTTGCATGGATTCTTGTTGGAATTATTATTGGTTATCCATTTGGACGTTTGACAAAGATTTCATGGAATTCTGACAAGACTCAGCTTGTCTTGGATGGATCAGGCGTGGTACTCCTGATGGTTTATATTGTAACCAGTATTATTAGGGTCGTAATCCTTCGCATAGAATTTGGCTATTTGTCATACGTTTTAGACATTACATTGCTTGGCTCAGTTGGAGGTATGATCGGTAGGACGCTTGGAATGATAAGACAAATTCAACTAGCACTCAAGTCAAATAGATCATTGTCACATAGGAGTTAGCACAAGGAATATCGATTGTGCATTTTTCAACACTAGTGAAATATATCAATACTAATAACAGCGACATTCAATTATTGATGGAAAGTAATAATGGTGTGACACAGTTCGGTTACTTCGAGAATATGACTAGTGTTGCACCAAATAAGGCGACCGTTGATAAGAATAGTAGTGTGACACAGTTTGGTTACTTCCAAAATACAGGTTAAGTGTTATTTGAACCTCCAATTAGTACGACGTATTCTCATTAATTAAACAGCCACCTTATGTAACAGAATTGCATGCCCCTTATTGTGTATAGCAATGGGTAACAGCCCCATCTCCTTAAACTATTATCAAAGATAGTGCACACTGAGATACAATGACTAAAGATATCTCCAAGGATAGCATTAGGGCAGATATACATAAGCCAACTTTAGATTCAGAGTCTTTGAATCGTGCAATGGAGAGGGCCATAACAGATGAAAATTTTCTTAATAGCAGTATAAATCTGCTTAAAGGATTAAGATTTCCGGCATTAAAAGGAGCTATTATTAAATATATCAGTAATACGACAAGTGATCCAGACATACTATCATTATTCCAAAATCTAGATGGTTATATTCAATTCAAGGACCAATACCATATCCGAAAGGCAATAGAAGAAAATGATCCAAAGAAAAAGATAGAAAATCAAATAACAGATGAAACGCGAGAAAATCCTGTACATACTCAAACAAGCCATCATGCAGGAGCTGGTAGCATTAAGGCTTCACAAGCAGTCACCGAATCAGAGGAAAGAAGAGATTTTCCTGAGGTAAATCCTACTGCAAGGACAGAGTTTGTTTGCAAAAAATGTGGCAAGTCTTTCCAGACATCTGATGACCTTGCCAAACATAAACGATTTGAGGAAGGACAATCACAAGAAAGTAAATTTAGCCATAAGAGTAGAATTGATAGACAAAGAACTGTATCTATATCTTCTGAATAAACCGAAACAACTCAAATAAACCCCCTAGGGGTGGCAATAGGGACTGATCCGCCAGCCACCACCACCAACGCCAACTGGTCGATCTATCCTAGTTATCCACTCACCACCATCGTGGTGTGGAACTAGCTGATATGACTGAATCCAAGAAAGCCAATAGAGATATACTGTTCGTTTTGCCAGATATAAAATCCTGGAACCATCTAATAATAAATGAGACCAGTCTGCTGTAGTAATTTATTTCTGCCTTTCTTCTACCCCTAAGATCACCAAAAACAAGAAGAGTGGTATGATCAGTAAAAGAATATTCCTTCTGCAATGTTTCAACTCCGCTCCATTTACTTTCTCGCAACCTTTGTCCCACTCTAGATACAAAATAGGAAATTACAAGTAAGGCGACGAATGAGGTAGACCAGCTACTAAGTCGGCTATGAATACCCAGCTCATTCGCAATAGTATGATAAAATTGCTGAAAGGACAACGAATATTATAACAAATATAGTGAAGAAGGATCACTTTAAAAGAGAGATGTCAAAGTAACCTTCATTATGCCAGAAGTCAAAAAGTCATTCCAGAATCCCAAAGATATCGAAGTAACAATTTCAGAAATAC
>JAICVW010000750.1 GCA_025935105.1 Nitrososphaeraceae archaeon | reverse complement strand
GGCCAGTCAAGAAACCAAACAGATAGTGAAAAATTTCAACTAACCAGCACTAAAAGAGAAGATATAACTTTGCTATGGGGCATGAACATTGTTGCGTCAGTGGTAGGCACTGTACTTACTGCTACCCTTTCTATGACAATAGGGTTTGACGGAAACTTACTTATCGGTGCTGGATTGTATCTAGGTGCTATTACTTCGGCAATAGTAGCGCAGACTCTATCACAAAAGGCGAAGGTAACAACGATTAGTTAATTTGTAGATTCTGTTCTTGAAGAGCCGCTTATGAGGCAAGGTGCTTATGATCTGCTTTGATAATACGCAAGTCAGTGTGAGTTTGCAAAATGATGCAATAATTAGGTCATGGATACTTTATTAAGAGCACAATATTTCATAGGACGTCAGGTGATTCATCTTTTACTTGGAGACAAGTGCGGCATTTGTTTCCTGTGAAATGAGATGAAGTTAATTGGGGAACATTAGACGGAGCAGAGGCTATAGTTTTGAGCACAAATTAGTCCAAAGACTCAATAATGGGGAGTGGAATGCCAGGCGCTTGGGCGGATCAAGCACGGGTCTGCCTGACATTTTAGCTGTTAACAACAAGACAGGAACATTATTGACGATAGAAGCAAAATCAGGCACAGGTGACATTCTGTACGTACCTGCGGATCAGATTGAGCGGTGTATCCTAATCGATCGAATGTTTAGTTATTACGATAAGAGGCACATTATTTTGGCTTTCAAATTTATGAAAAAGAGGAGGTTGCAAAGGAAATCTACTATTATTTACGAAGCACGGCAGCTCGTGGAACATTACTTGCTTGCAGATGCACTGTCTAAGAAAACTGAATATCCAATCATCAAGTGCATGTACAGTGGTGCCACATATGCTATGTATCCTGAAAAATGCAAGAAACTGACTCTCCCGCGATTCCAAATGCCCTTTATGTGAATTCTAAAGGGATACGTACAGCTAATAAAGATTAGAGCCGACGGCATAAAAAGCGCAGGCGTAAAAAGCGTAGACGCCAATAACAAAGCCTTTATTGAGAAAATAGCCCCACTCGACTATGATCGCAGACATCCAGGACTCTATAGACAATGTACATGAGCAATTGAAAAATATAGAAGAAAGGAGAGAGAAACTGATTACTGGTACCCGCAAGATTGTCCTTTTGTGCGGAAAATCTATTGTATCTATGCATCGTCAGAAAATAGGGGAGGGAGAAAAGATGATAGAAGAAGCCCGCGCATTATTGGACGAGTTTAGACCAGTTGCCCAAACCGATCTACAAAAATACATTTCAGATGCGGAACAAGAATTTGTTGAAGCATCAATACTAAAATCAGTGTGTAAGGGCTTATCTCTTCCATCAAGAGACAGTCTTAATGTTTCTGGCCCCTCATACATCACAGGCATTTTGGATGCGATCGGAGAGATGAAAAGACTAGTGTACGACAGAATGCGGACTTCAGAAACGAATGAAGTGCTAAAAGTTTTCAATTTAATG
>JAICVW010000529.1 GCA_025935105.1 Nitrososphaeraceae archaeon | reverse complement strand
CAGTAGGAGCAGCGTCTAACGATCTAGCTATTCATCGCAAGAAGAGTCGCGCTAAGATAGGTCTTATAAAAAATAAGTATTCCTGGTCCTGTCTTCGCGTTTTGTAGCATTGCTGACAAGTACGCCCTATGTCATGACATTTATCCAATGGGTTTATGTTTTAATGGTTTTACGCAAAACCCACGACCACGCCTGGAACCAGTCCAATTGATGCAACAGCATTGATTAGCTAAGAACGAAAGGAGCAGGCGATATTGATGATCCCAACCTTCGGTAGATAATAAACAACTTGGTCTTTGCGGGCAATAGATCATATGACAAACACACGGGCATAGTGTTCTACGTCATTCCTAACCAATTTAATTAAAACATTATCATCATTCCTAACAATGGGCTGAATGTCGGTAAACATTCGTGATCGCGAAGTTATAACAATTAATCAAATATAACGAAATATTGACTTATTTGTCTTTGTAGCAGAGTATTCTCAAATGCATCAACAAATCTTCTAATCCTCCTTTAGACGTATTGCAACTTCAATTTTTCTCTCTATCAGATAAATACAGATTAGCGATTTAAAACAAGATTTGCTCATATGGTTTGAACCTATTTATTTTCTAATGTTTCGAGCAGTCGTACCAATTCCTTTGGGGCTGTAATCATCACGTCATGTCCTTTCATTAATTCATGATATTCCCAATCTGCTCGTAACTCTAGAGCCTTAAATTGTGCATTTCCAAAATCAGTACAACAAATGTAACTTTTGGGAATTTTCCTGGCTTTTGGATTGGTTACTCTTAATGGTTGATCGTGAGTATGCCAAGGCATAGGAGATAATCTGGGATTCATCCATTTAATATCATCGGGATTTGTGACGCCGAACTCTTCTGCTGTATATGATGCAACCAACCACTCACTTCCTTGTTCTTGTAAGACTCTATTCTTGTCTATGGTTTCTAGACCAGATATTATATCAAATGCACTTCTATTGTCTTGTGGTATGTATGCATCAAGATAAGCAAGACGTCTAATTCTCTCAGGAACTTTCTCTGCCACTCCTCCGATAACTAACCCTCCATAACTATGACCAACTAGTATTACTTCATTGAGATTTTCATACTCTAATGCTCGGATTATATCCAGTATGTGAGTATCTAATACTAACATATATACACGATTCTCAAATCTAATATTATGAAAAGAAGGGACCAATTAAGGTCTAATAGGATAAATGCTACTGTCGTTGTGTCTACTTCTACCAAGTCAATCCCTGATAGCATTGAACGAAGGATAGAAAATACGATAGAGGGCCTGCCATCTGAATGTTATAAGTTGCTTCGTAACATAGTATTACCTGCAAACGAAGAAAATGCTACGACAATATGTGATTACATAACATCTCTAAAATCAGAGATTAATCCCTCAGACGGCCATAGGAAAAATATTGTAATCTTGCTTTGTAAGTTCTCATTATTTCTTAATGGTAAGCTCTTCAGGGACATAACAAGGAAAGATGTATTATCCTATCTGGATAGCTTTCGCAAGATGGATGTAATAGATCCATTGCACAAGTGGATTGGAACATATAATTTATACAGAGCAAATATATTCCGTTTCTTTAAATGGCTGTATTCTCCAAATATAGAATCAGACAAAAGAGCCAAGCCTGAAGTAGTCCAGAACATACCACAACTCAAACGGAAAGAGAAATCGATCTACAAGCCTACCGACCTTTGGACTGCGGAAGACGACTCTCTATTCTTGAAGTACTGTCCTAATCATAGAGATAGATGTTACCATGCAATGTCTAGAGACTCAGCAGCAAGACCTGACGAACTTTTGAAATTGAGGATAAGGGATGTTATATTCAAATCCACGCCTGACAAGAGACAGTATGCCGAGATTTTAGTCAACGGTAAGACTGGAACAAGACATATTCCATTGATAGACTCAATTCCGTACATAAAAGATTGGAATTCGCAGCATCCCCAAGCAGGTAATACTAACAGTATATTGCTATGTGGATTCGGTAAGAGTCTAAACAGAATGATCAGTTCAAGAAGTCTCAATAGGATATATCAGGATTACAAGAACAAGTTCTTTCCTAAATTATTAGATAATCCGAATGTATCACCAGAAGATAAGCAAAAGATTAGAGAATTATTAAAGAAGCCCTGGAACCCATACATTAGAAGGCACTCCTCTCTGACTGAGAAATCTGGAATTCTTAAGGAACACCATCTACGCCAGTTTGCTGGTTGGACTCCTGGTTCTAATATGCACCTAAAGTACCTACACTACTTTGGCAACGACTCAAGCGAGGGGCTGTTAGAGGCATATGGAATTATCTCAAAGGACAAACATCAGTCCGAAGCACTTAGGCCTAAACAATGTCCTAATTGTAATGAACCAAACAAACCAGATAGTCGATTTTGCGCCAAATGTAGGATGGTATTAACATATGATGCATATAACGAAACAATTGAAGAAAAAGAAAAGAAGGACACGCAATTGAGCGAACTAATACAGAAGCAGGCGCACTTTGAACAATTAATTCAGACACTCATAGATTCAGGCCAGCTCAAATCTGTAGCACAGGCAGGGGCCCAACAATAGCGGAAATAGGGGAG
Source organism: Nitrososphaeraceae archaeon (assembly GCA_025935105.1). Lineage (GTDB taxonomy): Archaea > Thermoproteota > Nitrososphaeria > Nitrososphaerales > Nitrososphaeraceae > Nitrosopolaris. The sequence goes on along the minus strand of JAICVW010000529.1, from coordinate 384 downwards.
GAAATATTGTCTTTTGATTATTATCATCAACTAGAAACAGTCGTTATTTGCCCCCTTTCACGATTTCCTCAAAAAGAGACATTACAGACCGCACGCCATTCTGATATATGACTGAATCATTTAGCCAGTTGACAAGCAGCTTTAGAATATCTTTATCATTAAGTACTTCAGTGAAAGACTTTGAATCTATTCCTCCTGATTCATCCATTAAAAACGTAGAAGGAAAATAAGTGGAATACCTGGATTCATATCGAACAATGTTGGGCGAATAAGTATAAAGAAACATGTAAAACATGAAGCTTATCTCGTCTGAATATGCTTTTTCCATATACTTTAGCTCTTCGTATATACTAGTTGGATCTTTTCTTAAAATTTGAGGATTTG
>JAICVW010000239.1 GCA_025935105.1 Nitrososphaeraceae archaeon | reverse complement strand
GATGCTGCTCCAAACATTATAAAGCTTGATTTTAACAACTTGTTTTTTCTTCTACGCACGGTTATATATCGAGTGCGTAGCATGATTCCCGAAGTGTTCTACGGTTTACCATTGTACCTCTTTCTGATATTATATAGCTGTTAATGATTCGTACTTACGTTAACGGCGTTTGAGGAAATCAAACATGTATGCTTTAAAAATCTGTATTCGGCGGCTTCTGATTCACAAAAACCAACAATAAGAAATATATCAATACTCGAAACATACGCATCGCAATAAGGAAATCGCTCACTATAGAAGGTCTAGTTATGAGTCAAACACCAGCTTTAGTCTGGTGTAACCTGTAGATTTCAAACTGTCAAATCTGTAGCATGAGTGTTGTGTTGGACAGATTCATAATAGTGATTCTTATTCCCAGAGTATCATTAAAAATTGTTTGAAGCAAACTCTCAATAAGAAATGCCCAGTTCTCTCCGAGATTATGTTTTACGATATATTTATGTGTGCTACCACTGTTTTCGACTATATGATTAATGTCGATAGATGCCTTTTCCATTAGATTTTCAAACCAGGATAAAAAGGAATTTAAGTCTATCTTTCCTCTCATCACCATCATGCTATCGAGAACCGTGTTCTTTGCAACGTTTTTCGCTAGACTCGCGATTTCCTCTTTACTCATATTTGCAAGAAGTTCAGATACTACAGGTTTTGCAAAAGGTATCATTCCAGCCTGAGACTCAAACATATCCCATTGTACATATCTTTTTAAGATTTGATTAACAGAATTGTTTAAGGTTCTGCCGCGTTTAGCTGAGTCAACACGCAATTTGCGTAGGGTCTCCGTATCTATACGGAACGTAATACTGGTGGTTGCTTTCCTTCTTGTTTCATTACTGTTGTTGTGATTGATATCGAGGTAAACTCCAACTTTAGTAATATAGATTTATTGTCTATATCTACCTAAATATTGGACAAAATTGGAAAATAGTGGTGCAAGATCAGACGCTCGAATATAATGACTTCATATTAATATGTCAGATGCAGAGATTATTACAGCAAGCAGGATGTAGTGCGATAAATATTAGTACGAATAGAAGTCTCCAACAAAAAGTGTTTTTATGATAGCAACCGGTGCTAGATGCTAAACGAGAGTCAAGACTTCATTTTATGTGCAAGTGATTGCAACAGAAACTTAATTGATTTTTATAAATTGTCATAATTTACATATGTTAAAAAGCAAAATTGTAGAGTGTAAGATATGTAAACAAACATTTGATACCTTTGGTTCCTTAAGAGAACACGAAAGAGCCATGACAGAGGACAAGAAGTACAAAAACCATCAAGGGTTTGATGCCTATTAATATAATGTTGAAAAAGCGTCCTACTAAATAACAACAAATATGGTTACTTTATAGAATTGGCAGGCCTTGTTCTACAAATATATCTAAGAGCAGTAACAGGCTAATCAAAGACATGTATAAAAATTTACGAGGAGCAGCTCCTATCACACTTAACTTGCTGGCCTAACCTAGGCTACGTTACTTGTCCTCTATTCTTACCTATTGCGTTTGCAGTGTGAATTTATATGCATTCCCAATCCATTAATCTATTTAACAAGTCAAATATCCCGTTTACCAGCCAGTGGGACTTTATTTTTTATGCATGTGGCAGTTCATTTCGATAATATATTAGTTAATTTGATTTAGTTTAGTAGGTTTAATTTAATTTAATTTAATTCAATCTAATCTAATTTATTTGTAGCTTATCTAAGATATTCTTAAACCCATTTCTTATTGTTATTTCTGTTATTCCGGCTGCTTGCGCAATTTCTTTTTTGAGCTTATGTTCTCCTGTCTTAGTACAAGAAATGTAAAGAACTGTGGCAGCTAGTCCCATGGGATTTTTTCCTGCGGATATCTCCTTTTTTACAACATCATTCATAACTGCGATTGCTTGACGTTTAGTCTTTTCATTAAGAGCCGCCTTGTTTGAAATTTTTGCTATACATTTCATAAGATCAAGTGTTGGAGTCTTCATGTTTAGTTCCGATACTAATAGCCTGTAGGCTTTTGCTGTTGCTTTAGAGCTCAAGTTATTAGCCTGAGCTACTTCCTTGAGCGTTTTTGGAATTCCTGCTTCTCTGCAAGCAATATACACAGCAGCAGTAATTATTACAGATATTGATCTTCCCCGACTAAAGCATCTTTCTTGGGCTTTTCTATAGATATAAGCGGCTTTCTCAGCTATTGAATCAGGTAATCCGAGTTTATCTTTTATGGAATGTAACTCGTTGAATGCAATACTAAGATTCTTATCAAGAGAAGTATGAAGCTTTGTTCGATAATCCCACGTTCTTAACCTATGCACTTTTGTAAGCATAGATGGTTCAATCTCATTTCCATTAGCATCAATACCGGCACTAGAAATAACAGTAGATAGCCCCATATCCGGCTTTGCTATAGAGGTTGGCATTCCAATACTACCAACTCCACTTGATCGTTCATAATTATGGACACTTTGTGATTCTTGCTTAGTTTCTTGAGTGTTATCTGAAATTACCATGCCACATTGGCTGCAAACCAGTTCGGCTGATTGAGGATCAGTAATAACACTCTCGCTTTTACATAAGGAACACTTTGCTCCATTTTGCGTTAGATTATCATGCTCCTTTGATTTTAGGATAATACTTATCACTACTCCTATTTATGTAGATAAATTATGCAACATGGAATAAAAATCTAAACAGACCAAAAGTTATCATCACTAATTCAGGATTTAGATCGATTAAAATATTAATATGAATGTGGGAAATAAGTCCAGTATCTTAATTTATATTAGCAAGCACGAGGTATGTTATCGCCATTAAGAATGAGATTGTAAAGGAGCGAAGGAAAATGACTTCTTTCTTTTCAGACATTGTTCTGGCTTACGTGAAAATAACCAGTTTGTCCCCCGTTAGGAATAGTTACGCAGATAGATGGGGTATATGTAATTTCCTCCGGTCACCAGATAGTAGTGCCAACAACACAATTAAGATAGAGGTTGAAGAGCATATTGATAGGCTAAATATTTAGAAATTAGGCCATACCTCAGGCATATAACAATAGGTTTTTGTTTTAACTTCGTCCGCTACGTAAGGATTTGGCTCATAGTATGATGATGTGATCTTCAATAAGATCTGTTTCTTGTTCTATATTATTCTTCGACAAAACCTATAGTACCAATACAAATTTACCTAACCGTGGAATGGGATATATATGCTTACACACTTATATGGTAACAAGAAGTGCAAAGGGTATAATTTGTTTTAAATAGCTATGATAAATGAAGATAGAGAAAATGCAATTGCAAAGATACTTGAGACCGCACTTGCTATTAATGGAGCTTCTCTCACCAAGTTAATGAATATATTGCCTGTAGGCAAATCACCCGATAATTTGAGAACGTACCTCACAATTTTAGAGAATCATGGATTGATATCATATCAGAAGGGAGATGGAAATTATAGAACTACATACAAAGGAAGACAGTTCTTAAGAACATACAAATTTGCTATGACTCTCCTATTCGACTTGGAAAGATCCAACTTGCGTTTTGATACCCTTTAGTTACATAATGCAAATGTTAAGCTTTAGTTTGCTTCTTTATCATCATTGATAGTATTATTCTATTCCATCCCTGTCTTGAACCAAATTGAATCTACAATACCATGCAGAACTCTAAAACCATGTCTCTCAGCTATTTTCGCAACTTGCAACATAATTTGTCTATCAAATGCACATACTGCAATATGAGCGTCAATCCTACCAAACTTGGCATTATTAAACCCAAGATATCCAAATGAAGTTACTAATATCCATTTTAAGGAGTTTTGCCGTGCATCGTAAAGAGTTCTCAATCTAGAGTCAGGCTCTTTCAGATTACTACTATTATCACCTCTGCTACCACTGCTACTACTAATGTTATTCTTTAATTCCTTGTATCGTGCACGCTTTTCTAACACTATTTTTAGAGCGGTTGGTACTATGCCCACTCTTTTTTCGCATATATTATAATCTAATTCAGGTACTCTTAATCTGGAGTTGGGACAGCAACAACTACACTTTATTGTTTCTGCAGACAAATTCTTTTTTAACATAATGTTTGGGTACAGAGATACAAAATCAAATTCGACAATATTCTCCTGTACTCCTATTTCAGGTTCAAAAATAAATCCTCCTCGATCTGCTACAAGTAGTTCTTCATATGTCTTGAAGTGTTCAGATATTGCAGGCTTCCAGGGTATCAAAATTCCTTTTTGTGTAGCATAGTAGAATTGAAGGCTGCTAAGGCATTTTCCTATAGATGCTCTGGCTGCTATATGAAGTGGCATTCTACATACTCTAGCTATCTCATAGAGACCCTCTACACCAGAATCATTGAATATAAACGAATTATTAATATCGATATGTATCCTTCCAAGTAACTTTGAAGCAGTTGGTTTAAAGTATATTCTGCCATATGAAAAATAAGATGTACCTCCTCCTTCCTTTGTAGGCTTTTTTAATGGTATTGATGATTCTCTACCTAAAATCAATTCTTTAACACCATTTTCTTCAGCTCTGTGAATCAAGTAAGGAAAATCAAATGAATCTCCATTGTCTGTAAATATGAAATCTGGGTCAATCCCTTTAATCTCTTTTACAAGTAGATCTATCATCTCAGCTTCTGACTCCTTTTTAATTTCTATTGTTGTGCGATTTTGTTTGATTAGCCGTATTGACTGAATTTTGTCAGTAAATTTTGGTATTTTTCCTTCTCCCTTCTTGATATTTATTTTCAAGTGAATAGACTTAAAGATGGGAGTACTGTAATCAGTAGACCAAACATTGTCTTTAACGTACCATCTTAAACTTGAGCCATCAGTAACTGCTTGTACTTTACAATATGCCAGCGGAAATATATCCCGTTCATAAAAGTAATATTGTGCTGGTGGCAGGTCCACGTTGTACAGCCGAACTTTGGGAAAGCTATTGTGACCATAGGTTGCTTCAATCATTCTTGCTAAAATTAGAGCTTTGGTTGAATCAGTCAAAGCCAGCTTTAGAATCTCAGATTTGCTGGTATCGGTAATTCTTTCATAGTATGATGCAAATTCATAATATTTGAGTATGTCTGATATCTTTCTTCTTCTTTTTCTATCAATAGTCTGAAGGATTGAGCTGAGAATAGTTTTGTCGTCTGATGCGGCGTAAATTGAATGAGTCCAGCTTCTATCTTCTAGTCTTATTGGTGCTTTGTTCTGTTCTTGCTTTATCCAACAAATCATTTTATTGTTAAGCGGATATGCATCTAATAGCCATCCAGATATAGTAATACTATCGGCAG
>JAICVW010000072.1 GCA_025935105.1 Nitrososphaeraceae archaeon | reverse complement strand
ATTATCCAAAATGTCATCCGAATATAGTCCTAAAACGATTACACTTCCTTTCTTGTAATCAAGCTCATATGTTGCAATAACACGTTTATACTTTACAGGATACTTTGTTACTAATTTTGCTCCATAGTTTGTCAAAATTGTATCATTATGATTTGTAATGTACTGTTCCTCATGATGTTTGTACTCAAATGGATCATTGGCAAATGTAACTGGGCATACACACGGAAGAAAATTGCTTCCTATCCATTGTGATGTTTCTTTGGCCCATCTTTCACTTACGCTTTTCCATGCGGTAATGCCGTTATAGGCCCACCCGTGGCCCTTAACCAAGGTAATTGTGTGATGATATTTATCATAGCTTACCTGAGCATAAAACACATTCCCGTCAAAAAGGATTAATGTTCCACCATTCTCTACAAAATGCTTTAGATTATCGTATTCTTTCTGAGTCACATACTCTTGATGTCCTAAAATCAGAACATCATATTTGTTGACGACATAACTAACATTTGTATTGACGTTTTGGATAGCGAATATTGAGCCGTTATCAACATCCTCATCAGTAATAATTTGAAGATTTGATGTCAAGCCAACATATGCATGTTTTATTATTTTAGGAGGTAGATCGACTACTCTGCTGGTTAACAGCTTTAGGCCTGTAGTAATATTTGCGTTGGGTGCTGCATATTTGTTAATAAGATAAAAGCGATAAAAAGCATTATTATAAGCAGCAGTGGTAAATGTATGCGCAACAAATGCAATCCTTTTTGAAGCTGCCACTGAACTGGTACTAGATGCAATTATTTTTATTCATATTAAACTTGGATTTAGGTATGATAGATTCTGAATGTATTCCGTATTTCTCATTTTCATTCATTTGTGGTAATACGGTTATGTTCCTGCCCTTAATTCCTATGACTACCTGAGGATGGGTTATTTTTATGTGTTGAGGCGTGGCAGCCATCTGACTTGACAAAGATCGTGTTTTTGAAGCTGAAGAAAAGGTTGAGTTATAAAAGACATTAGTAGTAAGCAAGTTTTCGTCAGTCGATGTGAATGAAGATTTACTCTGTTCTCCCAAAGGTTCACTTATTAATATAGCCCAGGCACTGCCTACAATACTGCTTATGATAGATACAATGAGAATTACAACTAATACAGTTGTTGTCAAGTTTAACTAATCTATCTCATTGGTCCATTGCCAAATGTTGAATGTGGTTTGATGTAAAATACATTATTCTTTGTATCGTATCCTAGATCGTTTAATGTTAGTACTCCAACATGATTATCATGTAGATATTGCATTTCTTGAGCAAACAAGTCCAAGTCGGTACTATCGCTTGTCTTATTATTGTCTATGCTATGGTAAGCTACTATAGGAACAGCCAATATGGTATTAGGCTTATTGTACTTTTCTTGGCTATTAACCTCATTAACAAATGTGTCGAATATCTTTGAATCATTGTGGGAGAGTGCTTTATCCCTATTGTTATGACTCCACTCCCTTATTGAATATCTGTTTACAAAAGTCAAACTACCATTGTCAAAGTATGTTCTACAGTCTGTCTGACTAGAATATCTTGAATATCCATTGCAATGTAAGAACATCAATGAACCGAAACCGTTCACTGCAAAGTCGTAATACTTTGCTATTTCATTAATAATGGTTGCATTATCTCTCTCATTACCATGAGTGGTAGCAAATGTAGTGGCGTTTATGCCATGGTTAGCTAGACATTTCTTTGAGCCTGCTACCTCATAGTTCAAAGCAATAGGAGAAAGATGTGTCATCGCTTTATGTGTCATAGTCTTAGAACCTATGTTTTGACCATCCTTCTGTAGGGTAGAGACATCTTGCCAGGTCAAACGCGGCATACCGTAAATATGCGACCCCACCCACAAACAAGTGACAAAGAAATTCCCTTTGTATCCATATTTATCTAGAATAGGCATAGCGTTTACAACTTGTGACTTGTAAGTGTCGCCAAATGTCAGCATTACAATCTTATCTGTAGTGTTAGAAACTTTGGATATAGTTAATGGATTTATTGAAGCAAATGATTTAACAAGGGATTGATGCAAAAAGTGTCCATTACTTTTGAAAACTAGAGTAGAATCAGATGATTTTATATAATGAAATGATGATATAGATTGGCTTAAGGCAATATTTGTAACAATACTTCCCATAATGATAATGGTAATTGCCATTATATTGATGATGAAAACGGTAGCAGTCAAATTCTGATATGAAGTAGTTTTAAGATTGCCTCTGTTTATAACTTAATGATTAGTAAGTGTTATCATATGAATCCCATACGTCCACTATCTCTAGTTATCAGTATTTTTATATATGACCAGCCGCGGATTGTTAACGAATTCGATAAGTAAATGGTCAACTCATACATTTACACAATTATGAACTTATTAACGGTTTACTTGCAATATGCTCTTGAGTGGTACAAGTATCTTCGGCGATTTTCTTAGCTATGGCATGAGTTATTACCATATGTTCTAGATAGTTATGAATCTCAAGTTCTGATCCACTTTCAAATACCCAAAGACATAGTCTGCAATTAAACGACTGGTTTGATACGGGCTCGTCTATCAGACCATTCCAGCAAGCTTTATCCTGTACATTATAATTATCAGGAAAAGTAGACAAATCTTGACTCACTGGTTTGGCGCCGCACGAAAAAGACCAATGCCTGCTGAAACTTCTCTACGTATATCATGGCTGGAGTGATAATCCTCAATAGACGTAACCATTTGCAAAGAAAACAAAGTCCTTTTTGCTTCGGCACCGCCTGCATCTGTTGTTACTGGGTCAATTGCTATCCCTCTTCGTTTGCCAGACAAAGTACCAAAGCCAAAACCAAAATCCCTTAAACTCATGTCTATACTTCTGTAACCTGGTTTTATTAAGCTTCCCCTGTAGAGAGGTATTATATACTATAGTACTTCTCTAGAAATTAATTGATATACTGCTCTACATCCTCTCACCAGGCAGCCATTGCAGTAATTGGGAGGAGCGTCATTGAAATGTTCTTTCTCTTCCACCGACGCAGTGTTTACATGTGCTTTTCTCGGTACCTTCTGTTTTAAACCCCATTTGTGAAGTATTCTGTAAACGTGAGTATAATGGTACCATATTCCACCTTCTTTAAAGATCATGTCCCTTCCTTACTTGTTTTGTACTCCATCCTGCTTATTTTCCAATAGCTCACTTCTTATCTTAATGTCTACTTCTTTGGTGATTTCTGTAGGTCTGCCACTTTTAGATCTCTCCTTAGGACCCTCTACTCCTTTTTTAGAGAACCTATCAAGCCAGTACAAAGCCCAAGGCCTACTATGGAGATGATCTGCAGCATGAGATATGACTGGGGAAGAGTATGATACCTCAGATTGGTCTGGCTAGTCTACCCTCACCACAAAGGTAGACAGACCCCAGTTATCACCGTGTGCTAGCATCAGGTTTTTTCTTATCGTCATCATCATTGTTGTTATTTAACGGCGGTGTCAGTTATAGAGGATCATTATAGTACACTCTCACTCCCTTCTAGTATTTAAAACATGCAAGAACTAAGTTCCTATGTACAAAACTAAAGTTCCTACGGTCTTTTTATACTATAAGATTATTCATAAGACTAACTATGAATTCAAAAACAACGATGGTTTTGACTTCTATGGTTGTATTAGCAGTGGTACTGATGTTTGCTTCGGGCCCAATCATAGGGAACGAGTTAGCATTTGCTGGTGGAGGCGGGCACTATCATCACCATCACGACTACCACCACCATCATCACCATCACGACTACCACCATCACTACCGTCATTAGCTCTAGAGCAATCTAGGAGCATAATTCGACGACTAAGAACATAATTGGCTATTGAGTGCCTACCATTCGTTTTTGTTTATTTTTGTTTTAAATTAAGCTAACTTAAGGAGTGCGGGCCAGCGTCGTATGATAGAAATAATTCGAGTGATTAGTGAGATTAGCAAAAAAGAACATATCAAGTGGCCATTATTGGCTACCCATTTTAGGGAGGATATGATGGCAACATCTGTAAAATAGAACGATTTTGTTAATTGTTGCAATTACACAGATAGGTTTCAGTTAATCTTGCTTAAGACATGCCTACATTGTATCAAGGCAAAACAAATTCAGTCAAGGAAAGATACTACATATTCTAGTTATCCAACGCCATTTTTATTCGCACTAATATCGTATGAAAATCGAGCAAAATCCAAAAAATCCTTTACCCATTTGTAATAGGCGTTGTTTCCCTTTTCAGTTATTTTGTAAAATGTAGATTCAGAGGAAGTCTTTGTTGATTCAATAAAACCATGCTCTTCTAATATTCTTAATATTTCCGACGCTTTATCTTGTCTTTGTTGTTTTATCCCTCGTATTTTGGTTATTATGTGGTATTTACTGATAGGTCCATCGTGAGATTTCATGCACAAATATTCTAGGATGGAGAGCATTGTGTATTCTGAAGAAAAACGCTTTTTATCTTTGCTTATTTTGTAATTGCTCTCACTCACAAGTCATGACTTTTATCATTTATTACTTCCCACTCGGAAGACTACAACTACAACTACAATTACATCTACATTTTATAGTTATTTATACGCGTCTTGAATATGCTGATTGTTTTGTTTTGAAATTACTCCTATTTATGATATAAGCAAAGATGAAGGAGGTTTCTCAACTACTACAAGGAAATCTATTTTTCCTTTTTTTTCAGATTTTATAGCTTGTTTATAAGCTTCTTCAGTTGCATCATCTCCCATTAACACTGCTAAATGGACCTTGTTTTTTGTTAATGATGTGTAGGAATGTAGCTGTTTGGAAAATGATACGATTGTGTCATTAGATATTTTACCATCTATTATTCTAATTATTATAGCCCCGTAGTCTTTAAGAGCTTCAACAAGATTATTGCTGATCTGTTCCTTGTTGTTGTCGCTTATTGGAATAACGTGCCCAGAATCAATTAATACATCAAAGGAAACATTATCTTTGCTACCGTCGCTAATACTACCATTACTACTATCACTCTTACCAACCAATACATTCAAGAACTCGTTGAAATTTTCTTTATAGCAAATGTACTCCCTTAATGGATCTCCTATTTCTTCTACTGCTTCAGCTATTGCCTGTACAGCTTCTTCTTTACTTTTGTTGGCCATCGATATATCCAATCCTGCTCTTATACTATTTCTCAAACATATCTGCCCATGATTCAAGCATTCGCCTTGATTTTAACACACTACGGAAGGTAAATCCCAAAGCAATCATTGAGATAGCCAATAAAATTGTAATCGGAGTGTCTATATGCAGTCCAAATATGTGATTGATTCTTAAAAGATCTAACAACGATAAGACGAATAAGAGACCTACTAAACCAATTAGCCAGTGAAAATTTTTTTCAATGGAGTATATTAATTTCGATGATCTATGAGCATATCTCGTGGCTAGTATAGGAGAACTAGGCAGATGCCATTCTTCTTCTTGTACCTCCTTATCGTCATCTTCAATGTTACCATTTAATGGCGAGGTGTCGTTCATAGAAGATCATTATAGTACAGTTCTATGCTATTCTAATATTTAAGGTATGTAAGAACTTAGTTCCTATGTACAAGACTAAAGTTTCTACACTCTTTTTATAATATTTATAAATTTATTATCGAAATGAAACAAAATATAATACTATCGATAACAACAATCAATCGGACAATTACAATCGCTTATATTGTAACAGCGTTACAGCTATATACTTTATTGCCGCTTCTCAAGACTATAGCCAGATTTTTCAGTCAGCGTCTTCTCAAAACATCAGTGCCAGTAAGGATGCCTTAGCAGATTTAATAGGGACTACAAATGAAATGGTTTTCTTTGTCGTAGTAGGAGTCGCACACATTCCAGTTGCACTTTGGATAGCAAGAACTAGACATTATTCCAAACTACCATACATCGTAGCTATTACAGGTTCAGCAGCATTAATTGTGTTTTACATTGCAACTAGGGCCATAGCACTTCCAAATATAGGATTACAAACTGATGTGGGTTCAATAGACATAACATGTAAACTATTACAAGGTGCAATAATTGCAGGTTCCTTGATCCTGTTGAGGATGAGTACTAGGTTTGCAAATACTAGTGCCAGAATTACCAGATAAAACAAAATATAATCGTTCTGCATATAATTAGTAGGACTGTAAATGTTCCATATATTGGTCTAGAAGCTGAAGTTAATACAATAGATATTGCTTCCAAAGTGTTGCAAGTCGGAATAATTATAGGATCATAATAAAATAACCATAGATGGAGGAAACTGTACTGATATCTACCAATGTGTAAGTTTTGCTAGACAATATGGATTGGATATCAAAAATGTCTTGCAGAGAATAATAGTGAGTAGACCATTTACAATATATCAGTTAGCCCATTTAGTAGTAAATGAATTACCAGAAATAGTACAAAAATTTAACACCAAGCTTGTTGTGATTTCTGATTTACTTAAAATGTTTGTAGAAGATCCACAGCTAAATGCTAATGAAGCAAAAGTTCTAATGCAGATTACAAGTTCGATAAGGAAAGCTTCTTTTAATAATAACAGATCTTTGTTTCTGATATCTTTGCCTCATCATCATAATCATAATCAATCCCTAAAATACAACCTTTTTCGATTATTTGATAAACATATTGAAATCACAAAACAAGATCAGGAGACCTGCTATTCTTATTAAACCTGAAATTGCAACTATGCTGTTATCTTTTTATTTCAGATATGATGGCGATATCAGCAATTTTGGAGTACATCTAGTATTACGATACCCTGTACTTGCTGCTCCCTAAATATCGTTACTGGTATAATTCATGGTAGCTATAATCTCTCTTTCTCTTTGATCACCGTTCCAGTAGCTTTAATCATAATTTTACTAGCTAATTTTGAATTTCCTTGAAAATATCAAAGGCTGGAAAGTTGACTAAGAGTGTAGTAACTATCGCACAAGCAAGACCGGACAATGCGCATGCTGTACTACACCATTTGCTACACTTCACATCAAAAACCTTTTCAATCCGGTTCTTCACTTTGTTCCTATTACGATTAGATCTATTTCTCTACTAATGGCATAGTCTAGAATAGAATTAATAACTGAGTGAGGATCCGTAAAAGTCTCAGTTTTTAGCTCTGTAATACCTTCAACTTTTGCAAGCAGTTGTACCTCATCAAACCAGGACGCAACTTTATCCTTTATATCCTCAAAGTACTGATCTGTCGAGGATGCTGGATTGACGTATCCATATGGTATACACACTATACAATGAATACAAAAGGAGCTGATTATGATGTTTATGTGGAAGCTGCATCAGGAAAATTGACTGGATATCTTTATCAGCTATCATCAACGGGTTTTTATAAACTATTAGAATCAATAAATCTTACTAAATCTCTGACTGACCCTAATGCTTTGCGTGGCGCTGTTAGTTTAGTGTTACCACTAAACTTAATAGATTATCCTAGCGAATATAATCTACTATTCTATTCCGCAGAATCATACAAGTCCAATGAAGTTAGACAATTTACTAATTGGGTAAGTATTCCTCCACCAAGTCTAGAAATAACTACTTCACCAAGCAATACAACGATAAGACAGGGACAAGAACAGTTAATCCCGGCTAGGATAAGATCAACTACAGGTTTTTCAAATGATGTTATTAATATAACTCTAGCTACTAACAAAAATGATAACAATAACATTTATGATACAACATCAGGTTTAAATTCAAGCGAGTTGACTATAGATATCGAAAGAAACCAGCCGCCTCTATTTAAAATAGCAGTTCCTCAACTAACACCTGTAGGTATTTACACAGTGCCTTTGATCATAACAATACGAGAGCCATCTGTAGCAACACTAACAAAACCAATATCTACTAACTCAACACGTGGAGTAGTAGATCCTAAGTTTGAACTATCTAAAAAGTTTCCAACTGTTGGTTATCTAACCAAGCCTGTAAGCTTTACGGTAGCAGTAATCGCACCTATGACTATTAGTGAACAATTTAAAGGTTTTTGGACAACCTATGGACAGTTCATAGGTTTGTTTGCAGGTGGATTTATAGGTGCATATGCTAAAGTAATATTTGATAAAAGAAAAAAGCGGCATGGGGATAATGAGTGAATCCTACTTGCGCTCGTGAGTTCAATAAGACATACCATGATTGTATTTAGAAATCACTTTTCTTACTTGGCTCTCTGATCCTTCTCTTAATTGCAATGTGGCTAACAGGCACTTTACACAAATTGCTAGGAAGGTAGTTGCTACTTGTGTGTTAATGGGACATGTTCACTATTCTTCACTATGAAATGGTCATTTAGTATAGTAAATGGTCATTTAGTATAATGTCCTCATTAGTCTTATAAAATAGGCATTGCGCGCTTGATTTCCTGAGATTCTCGCTCATGCGATTATTGAATTCATATTCTGAATGCAACGTTTGGTTTGTTAGGGTCGTGTGAAACCCTAGAAGAAGTGAGTGAGATGCTTCCGGTGCCTAATTATTCGATCCGCACCCTAGATACTAACATAATGCCTATTGGCTGTTGTTATGGAGAGGCGGATGTAATATTACTTTTAGCCAGATTTGCAGAGCCATCTAAACTCAATACATTCAATGGTTGAACTATGTCTGCAGACACCGCGTATACTGCGACAAATGGTTCGCCATCAGGGGTTCTCAACCACAATGAATCACCAACGAATGGGATTGAAGCAGAGAAGTATGGTGAGTGGGTGCCATAATTAGGCGACTGAGGCAGCACTTAGAATACCTTGTGTTCCAGCCTCACCCTTATCATAGTGGATTCCAACATAGAGGTTTCCAAATTTCTTGGTATCAATATGAGAAAATGTAGAGTTTGGTATCAATATGAGAAAATGTAGAGTTGTCTATAGGAAGTCTGTAGCTAATTCCAACTTCTACTGGCTTTGTTGCCGTAAAATTTTTCAATGTATGTCTTGTAACATTCCCCATT
>JAICVW010000253.1 GCA_025935105.1 Nitrososphaeraceae archaeon | reverse complement strand
CACCAGCACTACATACACGCTTCATCTCCAATAATGCTGACAATGGGTCAAGTAAGTGATGGAAGCTATATCTACTAACAACTAAAGAGAATGATGCCTCTTCATAAGGTAAATGGGTAACATCTCCTGTGTCCCACTTTATATGGGTAGCATGTAAACCTACAGATGAATCACAGCATCCTACATGGCCACAACTAAGACACATCCGCAGTTGAAGAATTATATCAGCATCTTCAGTTGAGGCTTGCTCGATTTCTATTCCTCCACCGCCACCACCATGCATATTGATCTCGTAGTGAAAGTATGTCTCATATGTATAGAGATGCATTAATAATTGTCAAAATTGGTGAAGGCTGTGAAGGCTTTGAAGGCATTGTAGAGTATTAATCCCTCCTTCGGTCTTATCAAAGAGGCATTACGCACTTGATTTCCTGTAATTCACGCTCAATATTGCTATTATTGGATTCATATTCTAAATACAACCTTGACATTGTTAGGGCTAGCACCTCCTATAGCCTTCACTTGCGGTAAAGGTTGTACTTTCTACCGCATCAGTTGAAAGGGTAGCCATACTGGACTTGTTACTACACAAGAAAGGAAGCATCACGTTGTCTACGATCGCCAAGGCACTTCCCATGAGTAAATCAACGGCGCTAAAAACAATGACAACCCTTGATGCATTGAATGTTGTCGAAATGGATGAAGTCCTTGTGGGAGTCTACTCTACTAAACAAATAACATTGCGAGAGGAATTTAACTGGCTTTTTAGCGAAGAATTCTATAAGCTAAGGCAAGGATTCAATCCTGTTGATACTAGCGAGTACGATGCGGTAGAAGAAGTAGAGGACAACGATAAGAAGACTATTTTCATTAAATGTTTTCAAGAACTAGAAGAGAACTCTCAAGATCGGACAGTCAGCGGTAATGATCTCAGGTGGAAATTAATATCAACTGGCAAGTTCTATCAAAGCGATGCATTGCATTTCGTCCAGGAAATGATGAAAGTAGGAGAGATACAGGTTGTGCCTGATAGATTCGATGTTTATCGACGGAATGAACAAGTTTAGATAAAATAAATTGAATCTCTTAGTTTTCACCAGCTGGTTTTACACTGTAATATGATATGAATAAAATAAACAAACGTGTGGGTGTACGTCACACCCCAGAAGAATGTTATTGAACAAGGTCTTCCTATAATCGTTAGTCACTTCGAAGAACCAATTTGGCCTAGAACAATCTCAACGCATACTACTGACGATAGACAAACACTTGTGTTTAGTGCCAATGAGGCACTTGCAAGGTTCTCCCAGGCCAATTTTTTGAACTGTAAAATAAACGCTTATCCTTCCTACACTGAACATCGTGGTATTAACAGGCAATCACCTAATTTCATTTTTCTAGATCTGGATTTATCCCATTTCAGAGATAGGTATGCACTTGACAGATGTCTAAAGAATACGTTAAACAGGATAAAGAAGAAATTGGGCATCGATGTTCAGCCAGCTGTCATCTCCTCTGGGAATGGCTATCACATTTATCTTCCTGTGCAGGCATTCGTACTAGAACTTGAAAGTATATTTGCCGAAGTAAATGATCAACCCTCACGGAAATTCATACAATGGGCTGAAATATATCTCTCAAATAACAAGTCAGACCATTCTCATTATAACAGCCTCTCTTTTAAAAACTGCATGATCAGGATACCTGGGACTTTTTAAAGAATGATCAAAAAAAGGAAGTGAAATTGCTTCAGAGGTGGAATGGCATTAGGCCTAGTATCAAGCCGCTACTTCCTGAATTTTACATTTATCTTGCTGATTTAAAAATGAAAGAAATTCATAGACGTAGAAAAAGAAATTCTGTGAAATATCCTTCCAATATCGAAAATAATAACAGTATAAAATGGATTGAAATGTTGCTAAAGATACCACTGGCTGACCATAGAAAGTATGCCCTATGGCGCATTATAGCACCGTACCTAATCAATATCAAGAAACTATTCTACGATGATGCTTTCGACATCATATTTGACTGGTTAAATAAATGTAGCAAAGCAAAATCTTTAGACTTTAATATGAAAGCACAGAATTAAGCCTAACTTAAGTGCCGCAGTTGCTAAAGGCTACCATCCGATAAGTTTCAAAAATCTAATAACACAAAACACTAAACTTGCAGACATCATCTCAACACAAATGAAAGGTTTAGAATCTGACTAGACTTATACAAACTATGATTAATTTGATTGCGATTTGTAGTTGATGTAGCCTTATGAATTAATTATTTTGTTCCCATTTGTAGAACACTAAATTTTAAAAAGAATGAGGAACTATAGGCGGAATGTCTGTAAATAATAGACCTACATCAGGCATTAGAAGTGATAAACCGGATGGGTCGGGCAGTGTCCAATCAAATGATCTAGCTAGGTTAGATACTAGAAACCTAACTATTCATAACAACGATAATAAAGATAGCAAGACAGAGCAGAAAAAGCCCTACGATCCAGATGGGATATTAGAAGGCCAACCAGTGCTAGAATGCATTTTCTGCGATAAATATAGGACTGCAATTGAATTTGATATGGAATTACATCTACATGAGAAGCATCGATTGGAATTGTTAAGACAATTTCTACTTAAGGAGAAGGGCTATTCGATGGACCTTCGAGCCGAATATTTCGTATATCAAAGTAAGATCGGAGGACAAAAATCAGAACAAATAAAGAATACTCAAGCCGCAGCTACTGACATGAAGGAATTAAGCCAACATTCACTGCCACTGCTGAACTCTAGTAAAAGTCATTTGAATTCTTAACGGAACAATAACTGCAATTGATATGATAACAAGGGCAATCAAGTGGATTATAAAGCAAATTATCCTCGATTAGTTTCGCCATTGATCTCGCAAGGATTAGTATTCCCAGAATATCCACCATTTACCTTAAATGAATATGAACAGAGATGGGCAGGACATACTCGATCAGCCCACCAAATAAGGACTGACCATGAATAAATGAGGAAAGAAAGAAAGAAAATGAGACTATATCCATTTTAGATATGGTTAACAGGCTCTTTTGTTCTTCAGTTCCTTTTTCGATTATTTTCTTGCTTCTTTTGCAGCTGCCTTCAATTGTCTGTTTCCATATTCAACCTTTTCCTTTACTCACTCGGTCTCCCTCCTCGGAGGGAAGCCGTTATTTGCACTTTAAGTAAACGTTTTGCTTTATTCATATTTTCTAGTGCATACGTTGCGCATATAAGGCATTAGAATAAAGCCCTGCCTTTACGTTAGTTTTGACTGCATTTCTAGGTTTGAAGAGAGTCGCTCTCTCTCTGCTCTGCCCTTTTTCCTCTTGTTTCTCTAAGGATAACGAGAAAACCTAGTTGTTTGATTGATTAATTTTAAAATGAGAGACTATCGGAAGTGAATATACCTAATTACCCAATATCGCCTAAAGTATCCCTCAAATAGAGGAAACGATTAACAATATGTGTTTTGCATATTTGAACATACCCAAAAGATACTTATGATTTATCATAAATACTATTTACTAAGGTATAACATCCTAATCAGAGCATCATTTGCCATGTTCGAATATCTGATGTATACAGCAATTGGATTCGTAGGAACCCTGTTAGGGCTTGAGGCTGCCTGGCACTTTACAGCATGCAAAATACGTGATAAAACAATAAAGCCCTGTATGTATAAGCAGATCAAGTTAGCTGTTGTGAGAAAGTAGATAAAAGCGCATAACGACTATGCTGAAAAGGAGGACAGAAAAAGAGAACGTGCAGATATGATTTCTCCGGCGACAGCCAGAATAATAATATAGTTCTTAGCAGACTAACCTTTCAGTCAGATGGCATATGGAATGGTTTCCCTTCTGTTTATCCGGATAAGGTTAACTCTGCTAATAAAGATATAATGTTACCCTCTTCTATTTTCTTTGATTATATTGATATTGCAGTAACTGTCCACCATTCAGATACAGTTAGTGTTGCAATATCATGTTCTTTTAGACCAATAGTGGTCGATATACCAGATTTTCTCCAACTTTACGAAGCCTTAGCTAGAACAGAAATGTACCTTGTCTTTATAACAGAAAAGACTGGCTTTGGTTCTAGCGTTGCCATACCTTCGTTTAGAAAATGGATAGTAAAGATGTGGCATTTTGGAGTAGATACCATCGATGAATATACGGGTAAAGAATTCGAGGTGACTTTCGAAGAAGGGATGTCTAATTCGATTCGAATTTACACCAAACGTACCGCTCTATCAAATCAACTGCTAGGAATTCATCACTACCAGTGATATTCGGTCAAACGTAGTTTAGAAAGGAATATTCAGGACCGCTACTACACCCAACAGAACCACCTGAAGATGAAAGGCTTTCTTTTGCCAGTTTTGTTACAAGGTAGATATACGTAAATGATCATCTGCCTCCATGGTCCTCCTGCTGACGTGTAATCTTGAAAAGTGTTTTTTGTAGTCCTATTCCAGGGCGACCGCCTTGGATTTTGAGTAGTACATTGTCACTATATCTATTGTACATTGACTGTAACATAGCTTTGTCCACTCTCAAATCCCTGCGGCAAAAACCATTGCCACCATCTATTATTGAATTCCGTTGCAAAATATCAAAGATGGGAATAAGGTACGTTGTCTGCGTACTAACCTATCATAATGAACATGTAGAAAAACTCAGGTGGGCAAAGTTTATGATTGTGAAATAGCACAGATTATGTCCGCTTTTTGATTTTCTCAATTTCGTGATTCGCTGCTGCCTTGACTTTGTCCGCTAGGCCTTCGCAACATGCAACCCCAGTGCAAGAAGGGTAGACGGTAGTACTATTACTACGGTGTGACTTATAAAGCAACCGAGCCCATAACCATAAATTTTACATAATTTATACTAATTCGTATATTTTACTAGATAAACTGGGTTGTCGAAAAGTTTTATCTGTGAATGCATTATTGCTTATATAGTTGGTTTTCACTCTTTATTTCATTGCAAAAAGAACCCACTACTAATAGCAGTATCAGCAATATCGGTAGTGGTAGTTCTGAACGTAACGAGCTAGTATGTGGGGAAGAAAACGTAGCAAATGAAGAACTACGGTTTTTTTCTAGTTCAAAAAAAAGAATTGACACTTGTATGGATAATTCACGTCCTTCGTTGGCTACAGGAAT
>JAICVW010000309.1 GCA_025935105.1 Nitrososphaeraceae archaeon | reverse complement strand
TATTATGGACATCGACACCACAACAACAACCACAATGGCAATAGCATAAGAGTTAATCAGGCAGTAAATCAAGCCAACCAGTGTAGCACAAGCCGTTCACCTTCAGTTGCTCAGGAACAACCGCAGCTTACTGGACCATATAGTGATAGTGGAAGCGGTAGTGGCACTCTGTGCGTGAATATTGGTAGTAACTCAGCTGACATAGACGGTAACATACACAGATAATCGTAAAGTCAATATTCCTCCTTGTTTGTTTCCTCAGAATGATGTTTTTCAGGCTCCTAGAAATTCGAAGTTTAGTCCAGTAGCTCTGCATCCATTCCCTAATCTTAATTATATTCTCTAATTCATGCATGAGCCCTTGAATGAATCCTAATTCTGCAGTTACTGGCAGGGCAGTAGCTTCTTTCGTAGTCGAATATGCTGCAAATTATGGTGCTGTATTATCTAACACTTGTGCTAGCCGTGCTGCTACATTTGCCATTATAGCCTTCATTGCGCTCTTCATTTTCATCGATCCATCTTGCATTTATCAATCCTTTGTATGAAAAGTCTGATGGACTGACCACGAACAGCCAGATTGCTGCTTTTTTCATTACTTTCTTAATGGGATGTCCTGCTACTTCACTAAACAGAAATCCACAACCTGCAGAAAACGCAATATTCTATTGACAACTTGGAGTACCTGCCTGCCAAATTTGAGCCTAAACAAATTAGGTATAATCTGGCTTTTAGTTTATGCATATTAGATTTGGAATGCTTGGTTTTAGCTTTTGCGACTATATCTCGCATTACTTTATAGTGCATACTGTATATCAAAATGTGGGGTGGAAGTCGTATCGATTGTTGATCTGTTTAATTTTAGGTCAAATCATAGATTGGGATTTCTCTTAGTCCCAATCTTTGGATACTTTAAATGATATTATGACTGATTAACAAATAGACGTTAAATGACGCCTTACACGAGCATATAGATATCGAGGGGTAGGTAAGTAAAGAGTTAACTAATCGAAGCTGATGGGAAAGTTTTAAGTTAAGCACAGTATTCTTCATTATCACAATCGCAAAGAACTATGATTTCAACTTGTGTTATGTAATACCTAAAGACAGTTGCATGCGTGTGATCTATACCATCACTGCTACCACCGCCAATTTAATAAAAGTTGAAGTGAAGTGGAGTACTGAAGTGAAGTTGATCCTAAAATAATGCTTTTATCGCCACTAACGATATACTAAAGTTAAGTAAACTACAAAGTAGAAAACCATTATTAGGAGCGAGACTGAACTTCAAATTAAAAAGCTTTAATTCAACTATGCGCCAAAATCTGCTCGAATAAGGGTAAAGTAATACACAGCAATAATCATGTGCTTTTATAGTAGAACTGTAGAGCCTACGGCTGTAAATGTGATGCTATCCATAACTTTCCTTGCAGTATTTGACAATGGTGGTGCTTCATCATTGGAATATGTTGCAAGTTCTGTATTTTTTAGATTGGCTTCACTATCAAACGCTACTAATAGCAGAAATCTCTTGTCGATCAGTGGTACAAAAACCCCGTCTGTCTGTTCCGAGGTAGTAATACTCGCACTTAGTTTCATCTTTGGAAGTTTTATTGATAAGTTTTTTGAGTTAATATATTGAATTACAGCGGTTAAGACAATAGTCTCGTGTAAATACAGACCAAGAACAATCAATCAAGTACAAAACTTATCGAATAGGATTAGGTATATTCAATTACCGGGAGGCTCGTCACATTCTCGTAGGTTACTTACACCTATCGAACCTTTGGAAAACCCAGAATAGATGGGTATAGAAGTAAGAAAGGTTAGAAGTAAAGTAAGAAGAAGCATGAGTGACATAATATTTCCTTGTAAGAATTGCGGCAAAGAGTTCACTTCGTTAGAGTCTCTTGAGGAGACTCAATAGCCTGTAATGTGTAACAAACGCAATGAAAAGTGTGGGCCAATTATTTAATTATAGAAAGAAATGGCAGCAGCGTTCTCCCTTATTGGCCTAATTTGAATACGATTGCAGCTGCTACCGACACTATCTCCAAGTGGACTTGATGCTTGCGAACCGTTAGAATAATCTAATTGATCTAACATTAGTAGCATTCCTACGCGAATCATAATCTCGTCTCTAGCCGCTCCTTCATTTACCATCTTAATAACATCTGACGAAAACCTGTTTTTTAGAGAGTGAAAACTATTCATTTTCCGCTTCACTTTGTTATTCTTTAACAATCCAGTTAATGGTTTAGAGCGAAATTTTGGCTTCCGTTTCTTAGAATGGGTAAGCTCTTTTCTTTTCGCCTCGAGTCCATTTATGTTTTGTTGGCATTAATTGATGCAGACCGATACTATTACTAATTCCACCGAACCCGCACTAGTAATGATTAATTATCACTAGGTTTGCTACAATAAAATATCAAGTCAATAGGTGTTGTCTCTGTCAGATTTCCTATAGTCATATCGATAATGCTACAACTTGATCGGATAATTGAGAAATAATATCATTCATGGTATCTCGTGGATTGGTGCATTTATACAAGAAGAGTTGAATTCTAACATCACTGCCAATATGTCTTCAATAGCTGCATGATCGGAATACCCTGATAATCTAGAATATTACGTTGGGAATGACCAGGTTGCAAACATATCTTATTGAATCAGAAGCCAAGTTAGAATAATTCAGAGATGGGATGGCTATAGGTCCAACATGAAATGGCCATTGGTGAATATATTAGTAAGATCACGTGCGCGACTACGTACTAATCGTTTTCATAACTGCTAATTATTAAATGAAGCATAACAAATATTTCTGTACTTTCGAATCAAGGATTAAAGATGGATAACAATTTGAACTAGAAGGAAGTGATGTATGCCTAAGTACTGATGTTCCAGTAATGGTAGCATTTCAGTTTCCAATATGGCAATCCAATATTGCAAACGTATCAAGAAAAATCGATTACCAAGTACAAAAAAAAGTCTGGGGAGACTAGATGCCTGTCTCCTTTGTTTTATACGATCATCCTAGCTTGTCAGTTTGTTAGTGATGGTAATAGTGGTGATGGTGGTGATAGTAGTGGTGGTGATGTGTAGATAATCAAAGTGGGGAAAAATCTAAACACTCACGTGGGATAATAATCCATGGCTAGGTTGAGTCAAAGTTTATACAATAACCCTAACTACGTATAAAATGTTTCCAAGATACCAGGCACCGAATATTACTTCTCGTATTTGCGTAAATGAGTAATTCATGAAGGTTGGTCCAATGTCATTAATTAGTATACGATATCTATGGAATAACATTTTAGGAACAAAGTACTGCAAGGCATCTAACTCGTTACATTATTTGAGTCTCAACACCGTAATATACTTTAGATTTCACTATTAATCCAATATCATTGAATTCGAACTATTTTGTTATCTGGAGTTCCGAAATATTCGAGTATCACGTTTTGGTCCTTGAAGAAATAATCTACTGGTTTGAAATGTAGATTTGGAGATTTCTTTAAACCAATAGAAAAATATTCCTCTATCTCTCTCTTGTTTGTATCGCAAGCTGTCGATCAGGAAATACAAATCTCACTTTAGGACTAGAAAATAAAATATCATCAGAGTAAAGAGAAAGGACTTTCATTAGATCGTGATCATTCCATGCATTTGTCCATTTATTGATATGCTCCTTCGCACGCAGGTTATCAATCTTCATAGTATACTAAAGTTTCAGTTCGTGGCCTTGGGATGCTTCACTATCTGTTCTATTCTGGGTCAACCCGGTTGGGAATTTCTTGAACCGCCACTCTTGAATTCAAACCAGCTCGTAATCTACTTATCATTGCAGGTACATATAATATTTTTCTGATTTTAATACTTGCGCGTATTGTGAGAAGTTGGAATGCAAGTGTCATCGTCTACCCGCAGCTTCAGCTGGACATCAATTGAATACTATCAGCATTGTTGAGTGTGGTTAAGTTAACAATAAGCCTATCGGAAAGGAGGTTTTGTATCAGTTGAACCATGGTATTAAGTGCTTCTGTGGACGCTATCTATCCTATCTATTCCAAGGTTGACCGTGAAGTATAGTCCATCAACCAGTACCGACGACGAGTGGGAGAATTAGCCCGCTTTGGTGGAAGAAATAATCAATGCCATTGCCTAAATACCCTTTATAGACTCAAGCATCTTAATAATTATTTACTATATTGTGCATATTATAGTAGAACGACTTCGCCATCAACAAACAGACAGACTATAGTTACGGTTGGTTTGTCCTCCCCCAAATGGTAGTCTGTTTGTCTGTTCGTTCTTCTATCATACTCACAAAGATAACGTAAACCTGGTAGGAGACAAGACGGGCCAAGTGTATAGTGGGTATGGGTCGGCTCATATATGGTTCTACTAATCAACTAATCGATTAATAATCGATCAATATCTTCTTTTGGCAGTTGACTCAGACAACTGCTTGTAAGGTGGTGTGATTCTGATCATCTAATATGACAATACCCTTTTTGTCAGCCGTATGAGATTGTGCAAAAGACCTCTTGTGCGGATC
>JAICVW010000424.1 GCA_025935105.1 Nitrososphaeraceae archaeon | reverse complement strand
TGTACACTTTTTTAATACCGAGAACGAACCACACACATTTACAATTGGCGCACCATATAACGTAGACAAAAATGTGCCAGGTGGACAAAATGCAACGATTGTGTTTAAAGCAAACTATCAAGGTATTTTTCAATATTATTGTAAGTATCATCTTCCAACAATGCAAGGACAGCTTATTGTCCAGGCATGATTAGAAAAATAATAATGCATTGTGCTAGTTTGGATGCCACTCTAACAATTTGCTCCCATCAGTCTTTCATTGGAGTTAGTAAAGATAAAATTGTGATTACCATTAATAACTGGGTGAGCGAGAAATGATATCAAAGGTTCTGGTGCCGTATGATGGCTCAGAAATGTCAGACGAAGCTTTGGACAAGGCTATAGAATTTTCTAAGGCTTTGAACTCAGAAATGATTATTTTACATATTCTTGATGAGAGATTAATACCATCAAATGCAGCCAGATTCATTGGTGAGAACGCAGCATTCGAGGACGCTAAAATGTCAGCGCTCAACATTTTGAAAGTGGGTGCAGAGGCAATGCTAAAGTATAAAATAGAAAAAGTGAAGGCAAATGGAATAAATGTTAGATTCATCACAGGAGTAGGAGTACCTGCAGAAGGAATAATTAATGTAGCTGAAAATGAACATGTAGACCTGATTGTCATAGGGAGCAGAGAACTAAAGAGAGAAAGGGAACATTCTGCTGGTAAACTAAAGCTTCTTGGAAGCGTGGCAAGAAGAGTTTCAGAGATTGCAGATTGTCCTGTCCTGATAATAAAGTAGACAATTAAACAATCTTCATATGCGTGGTAGTTTACATCGGAATGTAGTAGAATAGCTATTTTTAACGCGTAATCTCCAGATTTTCTTAAATTATGATGGTTGTGTCTTTATCCTTCTTCTTTCAGAGTACAAGTGTATAACTATAACTACTAGAATAATAATAATAAAAGGAGTAGCCATCACGTAAATAAAGAAATCAGTAGGAAGTCTACACGACAATGATGATACAATTATCATTGCAGCAATGAACATAACGGCAAACCCTGATGATGTCGCTATTACTGCCTCTAGGCTACGACGTACAAGCGCAAATACTGACGATATGGAGAATAGACTAATTATCATACCACCAACCATGACTACTCCAATTTGAGCATGTTGAGGCAATATATTGAAACCAAATGAGCACTTCTTGATATCAAGAGCAAAAATTGTTGAGGCAGGGACTTGGACTGCTATAGCAAAGAAAATAAACACTGCGCCTACGACTCCAGCATTCACAGCTATTATTGAGTAATTAATACTAGGATTATGAGAGCTGTTTTTATTGTTATTAGTTTCCATTCTATTTATTACACTTTTTACATATGGTATCGAAATATAGTTTAAAACGCGTCTATGATCGTTCCCTCAACCAATCACCCACTTTTGGCCAAACATCTTTATGGGCACGTTGACCTATTATTAGACCAACATGTCCAGAGTGAAATTCAATAGTACTTTTATCAGCACTCCCAACCGCATCGTTAAGAGCAGAACTAGAACGTGGCGCAACTAAATCATCTTTTTGTGCAATTACATTTAGAAATGGCGCCTTGACATCCTTAAGATTAACAATGGCACCGTCTATGTTCATCTTATTTTTGATAAATGAGTTTTGTTGATAACAATCTTTTACAAATTCTCTATATATTTCGCCTATTACCGGAGTGCTGTCATTCAGCCAGGTTTCTGTTGCAAAGAATTCTAATAATGATTCAAGGCTGTGTGGTCGTTCAAAGAAGTGTGGATATTTACCAATATTCTCTACGGGATTTCTTAACTGAAAAGCTGCATTTAACAATACTGCTGGAGCGTTCCCAAATGCATCCAGAATAGTATCCACTTTCATAGTCTTTGTCCAAACGCTCAATATAGTTTCGTCAACACTGAAATCTCCTGGAGTGGCAATTGTGATTATGTTCTTGACTTTGTCTGGATGCAATGCTGCATACATAAGTACTAGATCTCCGGCCCAACAGTAACCAAACAACGACACTTTGTCTGATTTTGTAGTTTCTCTAATCAAATCGACTGATTTATCCATGTAACTGTTTACAAAGTGACCAATAGTCAGATCTTTGTCGTAAGCAGAAGGTGTTCCCCAGTCTGTTGCATAGATATCAAATCCCTGCTTCAGCAAATTTCTAACCACGCTTACTTCTGGAAGGAGATCGAGTATGTAATGTCTATTTATAAAAGGATAGACAATTAGAAGCGGTGTTGCTGGATACGGTTTATTGTTCTTCTCATCTCTACTTTTATCATAATAGCGAGATAACGAGTATTTCTCCAAGTTAGCTACCTTATATGAAGGTGTTCTCCATAGCGTATCTCTGAGAGGTTCTATGAAATCATTATTCAATACGGACCACAAATTGGATAGATGTTGATATGTCTTCCCCAAGCCTGTGACCTTTGCCATAGTTGAGTAGCTAGCAACAATATCCGAAAGTGAGGCAATAAAATCATCATCCCTGAATCTTAGATTAAAAATATTGCTAATCCTGCTCCTTACAAATTTTTCTAACTCTGGTAGATCTTTGGAGATGTTTTTGTCCTCAAAAATTGTCTTCATGTAAATTGAATATGCTTCTGAGAAGGTGTCAAACATCTTCTCATAAAAGCGCAACGAGTTTGTCAGCATGTTATAGAAACTATCTCGTAAATTAACATTATTATTGTCTAGATATAGAGAAAAAGCAGTCATACGACATCAGTATTGGCTTACATTATTTAAACTAATATTTATAAGATGGCTTTATAAACATTACATAGATAACTGTAATGAGATTGATTTGTCTATGCGTGTTATAGGTGTTGTAGGCTAACATCTAAACAATATTTCTCTGTGTCGTGTTGTAATGTGTTCTTGCCAATCTTGATCAAAAAATAATGTGAGGCATTTGTTAGTTGTCGACAAAAATGATGCAAACAAACCTGTTGGAATAATTACTCCACTTGACTTTACAAAATATGAGGAGTATACAAATGAGGACGAAAAAGATAGTATCGAAAAGATTTTGGAACACTATATATGATCATTTGCAAGTACATTAGCAAATATTGCTAAATAAATTAACTTGTTATGATTAAAGAAGTTTACAATCGCCTCCTAATTTCATTTTGCATTTTAATAAATGTATGTAAGCTAACATACAACCTATTATATGGCCTGCTTCCATATCAAAGCTCAAATTCCTTTGCTACAGACCGCTAGTAACTTAAATTGACAGACCAGCAAGCGATGTCCATATTTGAGAAGCTAAGACCAGTACAAAAAGGTAAAACATGTCACTGTGAGTGTGGGATACCGACACTTCCCAGTTATCATAAACAATAATCATAGGTCGTAATCTGGCGCCACAATGTAAGAACATTGTGGTATCTGATACTAATCAGACTATTCAGAAGATGACTATCGAAAACAACAACTAAATATTCTTTACCGTCCATGAAAAATATCTCTAAACCAATATTCAGTAAATTGTTCGCCTATCCTTCTTCGTTCCTCTATTGGTGAAAAATTGGCCAAGCTTGTTATCAGGGCTTGGTTATTCATTATTGCTCTGAATATGTCTTTATCTGTTATTATACCTAT
>JAICVW010000472.1 GCA_025935105.1 Nitrososphaeraceae archaeon | reverse complement strand
CTAATACTTTACAGTATGCGACCACAAACAATTTAAAAAAAATAAAGAGAGAGATTCGAACGAGTCAGATTGCGCTGACCCTTCGAGGTTTCACCACCAGACCGATATGCAAGCGCCAACTTCTTGGCAATCAGTTTTCTATTGTAATTAGGTCAAATCAATCAAGCGAGGTGTGCCAATTTAAGCGAGAGTTAAAGCATATTGCAAATTTCTATGGTTTGCAGAGGTTTGGAAGCAGACGAGCAATTACGCATTTAGTGGGCAGAGAAATAGTTCGTCGAAATTTCAAAAAGGCAGTCGAGTTGCTTTTATGCTACACAACACAATACGATTCTTCGATAAATAAAGAGATTAGGGAAAGGAGCCAAGATCCAAGAAACTATCCTAGACTCGTAAAGAGTATGCCCAAAGGCATGGACATCGAACGCCACCTAATGTATGCCGCATTGAACGGCAAGGATAATATCAGTGCTTTAAGAGCCATTCCGATAAACATCCGCAGATTATTTGTCCAAGCCTATCAATCATACATTTTTAATCTCTGCCTAAGTGAAGCCTTGCTGGCTGGGGAGAATATACTCAAGGGTAAGCAAGGAGATTTGTGCTTTGAAGTTGAAGGTCCACTGAAATATGGAAAGGTAAGAAGATTTAATCCAACAACGGATTCCGAATTTAATACTGTACCTGCTATTAGTTTAGCTGGATTTACACTCCATGCGGGCGACGGGAGATTTGAGAGGGTTACAAAGAACTTACTAAAATCTGAGAGTATTGTCTTGAAGGACTTTTACATCAAGGAAATGCAAGAATTGAGCACACGGGGAGGTTATCGACAGGCTCAGCTGTGCGCCACTAGCTTGTCAATAACTGGCAAGCATCCACTAGTTGTCTCGTTCAGCTTGCCGTCAGGTTCTTACGCGACGACATTACTAAGGGAGATAATGAAGCCAGTTGATCCGATAAATTCTGGATTTTAGTACAGTTATTTCTAGATAATCATCTGGCTACCGAGCACTATTTCGCAGTATGTAGCACTTCGATTAACATTTCCATTTCTTATCCTTGTGGTTATGAAAAGCCATCCAATGGCAAGTTAGGATATGACAAACTTTATTTCCAGCATACTTCAAATGCTAGAACTTCTGGCCGTTCCAAAAATTATTTGTGATCTGTACATTGAAAATATCAGTCATCTTCGTCTGCTTCGTCGTCATCGTCACTACGCTCGGATCACCCAATCAAGATTGCAGTTAAACTTGTTATTGGCGTTCTATTCAAGTCCCTAAGATTTATGTAAAGTATGTAGGGCTCGCTCTTAAATATTTGAATTAGGTAGCTAGATTTCTTTGATTCGTTTATTATCTATATAAGGCGAAACCGTTAAGATGTGCTAACACGACTGTAGCACACAAAGCGATCTTCATTAAAATTATGGTGTCACTCTCGACATAGTCCTGGGGAACAAGACTACATCTTTAATGTCTTCCATCCCAAGGATCCATCTTACTAACCGCTCGATACCTAAACCAAAACCAGAATGCGGCACACTTCCATACCTTCTCAAGTCTAAGTACCATCCATATGTTTTTGGATCGAGAGACTGCTTTACGATTCTGCTTTTTATGGACTCGACGTCGGTCTCTCTTTCGCTTCCGCTACTAATCTCTCCAAAACCACGAGGTGCGAGGAGATCGGTGCTAAGACTTATACCGGGTTTGTTTGGATCCTCTCTAACATAAAATGGCTTAGTATCTATTGGGAATTCAGATACGAATAATGGCTTGGTGCAATCTTTCGTTATCTCACGCTCTGATTCAATATTCAAGTCATCTCCCCATTCTATGTTGCGACGAGTTCCATTTTCGCCAATCAAGGTGAAATCTTTGGAACGCAGTATATCAACTGCTTTTCCGTATGAGATTCTTTCAAATGGGGGACCAATCGAGCCTAACTCCTTTGCGTTTCTATCCAGAAATTCGAAATCTGCTGAATTGTTGGATAGCGTGTTTTGAACTATGAAGGATACCAAATTTTCTTGAACTTTCATAATGTCCTCTTGGTACATCCAAGGGGCCTCTGCTTCCAAATGAGTAAATTCAGCAAGGTGTCGAACGGTGCGTGATCTTTCCGCCCTAAAAGATTCTGTTATACTCCAGACAGGCCCTAAGGCAAAGACCATGGCTTCAA
Organism: Nitrososphaeraceae archaeon; assembly: GCA_025935105.1. Classification (GTDB taxonomy): domain Archaea; phylum Thermoproteota; class Nitrososphaeria; order Nitrososphaerales; family Nitrososphaeraceae; genus Nitrosopolaris. The sequence goes on along the minus strand of JAICVW010000472.1, from coordinate 1,151 downwards.
GGTATAATTGAGCACTTTGAGACAAAAAGGCAATTCGATCGAAATATTTAATTTCAAACAAACTAGAGCCTCCTTCGACCGCATCCTTTACTATGACTGGCGCATTGATTTCTAGCCAGTCATTCTCTATAAACCATTGACGAGAGAATTTAAGAACAGAAGCTCTTATCTTTGCAATAGTACTCAGTCTTCTAGTCCTAACTGCAAGATGCCTGTAGTCTAGGAGTAAATCTTCACTTTGATATTCTCCAATGGGGTAGTCAGCCCTTGCTATCCCGAAGATTTTCAGATCTTTGCCCCGGATCTCGTATCCACCTTCAGGCGCTCTTGCGTCTTTTCTAACATTTCCAGTAATTTGGATGCAAGATTCGATTGTCAGGTCAATTGCCTTCGTTGAGGGAATTGTAAACTGAATTACTCCACCCCTGTCGTCACGCAATAAAACAAACGCTATCTCCTTCTGTTTTCTAATGCGGTGTATCCACCCTCTTAGTGTAACCTCTTTTTCCTCATAGGAGCTTGATTTTACGTCATTACACCTAAGATAAGTCGACACTCATTTTAGCGAGATGTTGCTACACATAAGTGTATAGTATTGGTAAACGATCAATCATATAGATATCAGTTAAGGAACTGTCAAAAGGGCCAGTTGTGCTGATGCACTATTAAATAGAACCGCTCACATTTGCTACATATGGCTAAATTCGATGGTGTAAAGGGACAAGAGCTTCTAGATGTGGAGGAAAGTGAGAAAGAACTAACCCTTATTTTCAAAGACAACCGGTTTCTTTTCGTGAGGCTTGAAGATGGAAAAATCGCATGCGAATCCGTCCCAGAATAAGTGCTCATTCAAATGAGATTTCGACTTGTCGCCTTCACCTCAATCATTATGGCACTGAGGACCGAGTTAATGGAAGAAAATAACCGTCACTTCATTCAGTAAAATACGCGACGATTTTGTTCGAGGAGAATCCGCTCTTCTTTTAGTTGGGTATCAGATTAACATCTCATTTCTCAAACCTTTATTTCCGTGGGTTTTCATTTTCAGATAATGAAACATGCGACCGCCAGCAAGCTAGGATTAGGGGATCTGGACAGAACTTTAAATTATCAAAAACTGTGCTACATTTTGTCTTTGAAAATAATCCATT
>JAICVW010000560.1 GCA_025935105.1 Nitrososphaeraceae archaeon | reverse complement strand
TGTCTTGAATCTCTTTGAAGATATTCTTAAGTTCCTGTAATACTTCGTAGCATTGAAAATAAGTACCACAATTAACATAAATGCTTTAAGAAATTCTTTTCAGTTTTATTTAATATAAAAGAATTGTACATTTTTGGCTTAGGCTCTTATTAGTTAGCCACACAAACCGACCGTTCCTCTCGTAAAGGTCTTATATAACTCAGTTATGTCAAGGCCAAAAGCGGCAGCATTTCCTTGTCCATCAGAAACTTGAATATTGGGAGAAGGACAACTCATCTGGGCCTTGACTGCCCGGCCATGTAAAATCTCTTCGCTCTGCTATCACCATCAGTGACTATACCAGTACTTTCTGAGCTACCGCTTCCAATGCGGATATATCAGAAGCTGATGCCAAAAGACTGGAAACTCGTCAATTATGACTCAATATACAGGTGGAATATCCCCAAGCTACCTGAGTCTTACGTCAGCAACTTGTAATACAAGGGAAAAGCAAAGCTGATAATCCTTATTAATCACTAAACGAGGCTTCTATTTTTTATGTGTTCTATGTTCGTGTCTACAGGCACAGAACCCTTTATGAGTTTTATCGCCCTTTGGAGTGGGGTCAAGATATATCCTAACTGTATCACCATCACATAAGGACATCTTATCTATCTATCCCGTTGTTCCTATGTTTTGTGCAGTCTAACTTGTGGTAGTAAGTGTCCGTATTTTGTATCATATACGACTGGAAGCGTCATCTCCAATAGAGTCCTAGAATAGCCTCTCATACAAGTCCTTCTTGAGTTTCCTATCTCTCTTGTCTTGCTGCTTCTCTCGCCCTTTCTGTCTATCTATCCCCTGTTGTTCTCTTGTTATTTGCCTTCTCATGACCTTTGTATTATCTCTTACTATGGAACTAGAGTCATCACAAGCCAAGACAAGGTCATAATAAAGTATTGTTGGGTACCGAACCTGACGCTGAGCCATTTGGATATTCATTAGAATACGCAAATTCTTGCTGCCAAAGAGGCACTAGATAAGATAATGCCTAAAGGTGAATATCTTTTAGTTGTAAAGAATTAAACAATTTATTGTCCAGCTCTAATAAGTTCTTATACTTGTTAGAATCGCTTTCTTTTTCCTTGTCCAATTTATTCCATAAAAGTATTTGATGCTGATATAAAGCATATTTGGATATTCTCATCTATCTTTCTCATCTTATTGTAAAGCTCAAAACCATCCAAACCCTTCATTAGTACATCCAGGAGTAACAAATCATATGTACCCGCTTTGAAATTCTGTAAGGCTAAATTTGAATCCACAAAGGTTTCTACTTCATATCCATGCCGCTTCAAACCCTCCTTTATGACAGCGGTTGTATCTACATCATCATTAACAAACAAAATTCTCTTACTTCGCCTGTCCTCACTCAGAGACTCATGTTTTTGTATCAGCTAGACTCATTAATACTATGACCACCATGATATTTTAGAATCTCATAACCTAATTCATTTTATAGCCTCAACTATATTTAACAATATTCTCTCATTCGCAGCCTTCGATTTATGTTACTAAAGGACGACGCCTGTTCTAAATTAGTAAAGCTAGCCAAATCGATAGAATGATGATGCGCATTAAATTAAACGGATTGAGCACTTAGTTTGATTGTTATGATTGTTATGTGTGTTCCTTCTAGGGACACACCCATCTCTGACTTTTGAAATTCATTTAGACACCCTTCACATCATGAGTTAAACAACAAAGAGGGAATAGAAAGACAAAATGCCCAATCTTACATACCTTGACACCCTCAATAAGTATAAAGTATAACGCTCCTAGAAAGCTTTGACTGAATAATCAAATAAAAACCTGATTTCTACAATGAAAGGGGGGCTCGATTTCAATAATATCTTAAGCGTAATATCAAGAGATTCTACTCAACTGTAATGATATGACGTTGACAAGAAGATAGGAGTTAGGAGTCATACGTTATGCATATCTCACCAGAGCAGGCAAACTGAGATAAAATGTGGCTCCTATGTTATCAGAATTATTTTCAGCCCATATCTTCCCTCCATGGGCTTCTACAATACTTTTACAGATAAACAGACCCAATCCCACACCTCGGTCAGATTTAGTAGTAAATTTTGTAAATAGCTTTGGCAATATTTCAGCATCTATTCCTTGACCAGTATCTTTGACTGATATAATAGCTTGGTTCTGATTCTCCTTTCCTTCTAACTTTACTAGTATAGTTCCCTTTTTGGTAAATTTGATGCTGTTGCTTAATAAATTAGAGAGGACTTGTGATAACCTTGCTTTGTCCGCATTTACCTGAAAAATGGTACCAGCTTCCTGGTTATATTGCAATGTTATTTTGTTGCTATCTATTTGATCTGCAGTGTCTTGAACTACAGTACTTATTAACTCCTCGAGATTAAACTTTTCAAAATTAAGCTTTAATGATTTGTTCTCGATTCTAGCTATGTCCAAAATATTGTCTTCTAGAAGAAGCAATTTCTTTGCATTTTTTATAATGATGTCTAGAGATTTCAGTTGTTCTTCTCTACTGATACTGGTGTTGTTACCATCACCCCTTAATTTTGAGCGAAGAATTTGGGCTAGGCCTAGTATTGGCTGTACAGGATTACGCAACTCATGTGCAGCTATGTTAATGAAATCATCTTTTAACCTGCTTGCTTGTTTCATCTCTTCATTTGCTTTTGCAAGTTCGTTGGTCAGTTCCTCTTGTTTTTTGATAGAATTTCTTATGGTTTCTAACATTAAATTGAATGAACGTGCAAGAACAGAAAGTTCATCTTTGCCTTTTTCATTAACT
>JAICVW010000580.1 GCA_025935105.1 Nitrososphaeraceae archaeon | reverse complement strand
ATAGATAAAGATCTCCCCCTATGACCATATGATTGGCAGGGGCTTTAGAATTTATTTTTGCACATAAGTTCATTGTGGGCCCAAAGAGATCTTCCTCTGTGGAGGTCATTGATTTTGCCACCTCGACCTTACCATAGTCAGCGCTAATTTTATACGTGACCGCGGATGGAACTTCATTGAGTTGTAAATTTATAGCGTCCCCTGCAGCTAGCATTGTAATTCCACATTCAATCACATCGCTAAACGCATAAGCATTAGAAGAATCTGATGTCCTAGGAAAGTACAAAATAAGAGTGTCAGTAATATTTTTAACTATTTTTGCCCCAAATCGTCTAGATATATTTGACATGGTGTTAATAAAGGTGGTATAGTATGTCTTCATGTCATAAAGATCATTTACTATACGAGTGTTGTTTTCATAACTCGTATGGACAAAGCAAACACAATAGTTCTGAGATCTGAGGAATTGTACTTCTTTTGCCTGTTTTTCTGCTTCTTGGTTGGTCAATGAAGTGTCAGCTGCACAACTAACTCAAATTGAGTAGCTATTAACCTATTTGGTTACTCCAAGCTTCCGAATATCCTGCTGGTGAAGAGAACAGTCGAAGTGCAGCAAACTAGTCTTTTGACTTGTATCCTCTAAGATCACTTGGTTCTGCAAATAATGCACAGTCTCTTTTATGTTTAAAAGTCAGTATTTCCCAAACGTGTGCTTTTTCCTCCTCGTCCACTATGCACTCAATTTTGACACGTGTCTCACCATGACTATCTACATAACTAGTATATTCGCAACAGCTTGATGCATCTTTGAGAATTTCACCTAGGTCTTTATTTATCATAGGGATGTTTTCAGCAGAAGAGAATATCTCCATTCTTATTGTAGATCTCCTCCTTAACGATAATTGTTTGCTCAACATATTACAATATATCCAATCAGAATTAAGCCTTGTGAAGACAATATACAAAGGGTGGGACAGTGTAGCACAAAACAGCTCACGCTTCATGTTTAAAGAATTCTATCCGTTAGTATTACTAACCATATTTAAATACTACCTTGGGTTTAAGTAGTATTCAAGGGAGAAATATTGCCCGTACTTCCTTGTCTTGCTGTCTTGCCATGTCTTGGTCACATCTTATCATGTTGTAGTTCATTTCTGATTTTACGTACTAGATCATTGGTCTCAATAGGCTTCTTAATGAAACACCCTACATCTAGCTTGGGATATTCGTCCTTCAACTTGTCATAAAAGACTTCATAGGCAGTGATGAAACATACTTTTGTCTTAGGATCTTTTTTCTTTATTTCTTGATATAGCTGAAAACCATTCATAGTTGGCATCTTGACATCCAAAAGGAGCAAGGCATAAACTCCTGGCTTAAACTTTTCAAGGGCAAGATGAGGATCACGGAATGCGTCAACAGAGAATCCATTCTGCTCAAGGCCTTTTGTTAAAGCTAACGTGACATCGGGTTCATCGTCAACTATGAGCAACTTGTGATCATACTTGTTAGAGTCTGTCTTTCGCATCTCAAAATCGGTATCCCCCAAATTTTTTATCTTTTTTATATATACTAAATGAATCTATTAACATTTCCATTGCCCATTAGCCTAGATGATTCAGTATTTTCTCCTCATTAAAGCTAAAGGGGAGTCCGCGGATGTATATTGACACCGACCGCATGTTTTTGGAGCCCTATATAGGCTTTCTATTTAGTTATATTTTAGTTAGCCAACGACAAAAGATCATCCTCACTGTTATACAATAGGCATGGATATATTCTACTAGCTAGCATATATCTCGTAAAGTGGGTGTTCACTACAGTCCAGGTTCAGAAAGTCACAACAAGAAGGATAAGCTAGTGCATTCTACTTATAGGATAAAGGAACCTATAATTAAGGCTCTAGAGGCAGAGGCAAAAAAACGGGGGGTTCCCATCAGTGTACTAGTTAATAATATTTTAGAAAACTACTTAAACTCTGAAATGTATTTCGAGCAACTCGGGTTCATTCTAGTCAGTAAAGATTTCCTGAGAAAAGTGTTCAGTAAGATCGAGAATGAAAGGGATATCGAAGAGTTTGGTCTAGAGTTAGGTGTTACTACGGCCAAGGAGTATGTGTCGTACTTCTTCCCGCAGGTTGATAGCAGCAGCCTGATTCAGTTCCTAGATCTGTGGTTTAGGAGATTCCAATCATATCAACACCGAATTGAGAATGACCAAAAAGACGACAACAAAATTCACTATTTTACCGTTATTCATGATATCAATATGAATTTCTCAACTGCGTTAAGGACTATATTGGAGGGATTGATCGTCCCAATAATCAAAAGTAATATAGAATTTCGCGATATTACCTCCAGTGCTATTTCATTTTCTTTCGAAACAGCCAAATAGCCAAATAATCCGAGGCATAGACCTCTGTCACGTCGATCTTGTGAGCAATTTGGCCAATTTATTCATCATTCTAATAGTGTTATCCTGCAGGAAATTTGTATTCAGGACGCTTATCTTTTATTGGCATTTAGGGTAGATCCCTAAGGCAGTGCTCGTGCAGTAAAGAAAGATTGGTGAAATACATATGAGTAACATGTGCTCCATTATTACAGTACTTACGTAACGTGAGGCTCGCAGAACATATCTTTCATACTGCTAAAAGAGTCTGATTTCTTTCCATCAGAGTAT
>JAICVW010000085.1 GCA_025935105.1 Nitrososphaeraceae archaeon | reverse complement strand
TACAGCATTAAGCTTTGGCCATGCCATATCTTTGTACCTAATAAGTATTGGGATTAGATAATTTCCAACTCCTGCACCAAATGGGATAACCCAGAGAAGCAACATATCAGTACCATGTACTGTGAATATACGTTCAAAATCATTAGGGCCCATTCCCAGTATATGAGATCCAGGCAGGAATAGTTCAGAACGAATGCTAAGAGCTAAAGCTCCGCCCATCATGAGAAAAGAAGTAGATGCAATAATATACAAAAGCCCAATGTCTGTATGATGAGTTGAGAAAAGAATTTCCCACATCGGCCTAGGTCTTTTTACTTCTAGTACCACTACACATATCACCCGATTTAATTAGTGGTCTATGTAACGTTAGTCAATAAAAGCATTTTGGTTATTCGTTTTCAGTCTTATTCTGCTGGCTTTGTACTTAAACCTAGACCGAGAAAATATTAGTACGACACAACTAAATAAGATCTGCTTCCTCTAATGCCTGATTTTTCAAGCCAGAGAGTTTTGGTAGACCTATCTATATCGCCTTGAAGCTGCGCGTCGAACCAAGCCAAGAGCACTTGACGAGTCAATCCACCAGCAATCAAATCAATTCGTATCAGACTCTATTGGAAGCTGCCTAAGTTAAGAATATAAAAATAACGTTGCTGCATTGTGTACCCTTGCAAGCAAATTTATAAAAGAGATATACCGTGATTTCACAAAATGGCTACTTATTTCCTGTGGAGAAGTTGTGACTAATTTCAGTTAAATGATAATCCTTTAAAGTCTCGCACCTTTTCGTTTATACCCTATTTAAGTTGGTTTATCTACTTTTCCATCTATTGTATACGGACATCCTGGCATCCGCATCGTACCTCACTTACAATCGGACACAGAACGATGGTCTAGTTACCGTCTTACTTTTTAATAGCAATTTAAAACGGGCAAGCTGTATAGCACAAAACAAGTAGTTCCACATTTTCAAGCATCGTACTACTATCCGTGGTTAATTGCCAAGCTTTTGCTAATTACTGTACTTTCAATGTACCTGTCATGTACGGATGTACTGTACAGTGGAATGGATAAGTTCCTGCAGTAAGTTTAGTTGTGGCCAGCTTTGCAATAGAGCCTGCGTTAATTAAACTTGTGTCAAACAGTTTTCCTGTGGTGGGATCACTTGCGTCCTTTCCATTAGTCATTGTGTGTGGAACTGTATCTTTATTAATTACTGATATAGAGTCCCCCTTCTTTACCATCAGAGTATCGGGAGAATAGTTAGGATTTCCTTGTGTCGAAGCTCCTGCCAAAATTGTCACAGAAGCACCTACAGGGCCCGAGCTAGCCGTGGAGGAGGAGCTACTCGCATTGGTTGCAGCAGGCGTACTGCCAGCGGCAGTAGCACTCACGGCTGAAGATGTACTTGCAGCACCAGAAGCTGATCCGCCAGATGTTGCAGGAAGTACAAACAGCTGAGCCCGCATGTTGTAGTGTAATAGTCCGCAATATTCCCTGCATTGGATAAGATACTGCCCTGGCACATCAAATACGTTCCAGACTGTGTTAACTCTTCCAGGGACTGCATCAGTCAACACAGCAAAATCAGGAATATTAAATGAATGAATAACGTCTTGAGAGACGATCTCGAATCGGTATGGAACTCCCTGTTTTAAATGCAATTGACCTACTTCTCGAGTACCATCTACATGTTGGAAGGTCCAAAACCATTGCTGACCAATAACTTTTATAACTTCGGCATTTGGAGGCACAGCTTCCAAAGTATGCTCCACGTTCCAGGCATCAGCACCTATCCACGTCAATAAAGCAATTACTACACCTACATAGATCCACTCGTACATTGCATGAGAAGCCATATCTAAGTCCCGCCCTCTACAGGTCCACGAGTAGGATGAGTTTTCTTATTAGTCTCTCTGAATCTCCATGAGACATAGACAATGCTTCCTTGAACAAGAGCCCCAACCACAAAGGCGGCTACCATACCCCTATAAAAGAGATCCCAAATAGCAACCCGCCTCAGAACATAGTTTTGAGGAGGAACATTTGTCTGGCCAAAGGCTAGTGACATAGTCACACTCAGGATTGAAATAGCTAGAATAGGAAGCAAAACTATAACAACAGTACGCCAGACGTTTGAATTAGATACCATATTCACACTATCCCTGTTTAGTAACCATTTAGGTTTCAGTATATAATTTAAGGTTTTTGATATGGATATCTATCATGGCCCTTCAACCACTAATGTAGAACTTAACTTCTTATTGGTTCTCAAGTTCATCAAGTATTCTGAACAAGGCTCGCATCAGTTTCGAATATTGTAGAGCGGACTTTAGACGGTTGCTACATACATCCTCTTGAAGTCATATTATTCTTGCTACGAATATTCCAATGTCTAGAGAGGATTTAATGGCAGCAATCGAATAGGTTCCATAATGGCATGACAAACTCGAATGAGTTCCGTGAATTGCATATATCCAACGCCAAATCATTTTTTCGAAGGATGATTGTGCGTAAACATAAAGATCAGAAGGCCATGCAATGGTTATTTCTGTCCAAGGAAATATTATTCGGTTGAGATGTAATGATAGAAACTATGAGTATCATCCCTCTTCTAAGGATCATGCGATTGGGTTTTGTCCTGAATTCAAGTTGGTTTTATTAGCTGCAGGCAGGTATCGTTAACCTCCTGGTTGTTAAAGTACTTGGATTGACTTGACTTAGTGTTTAACAGATTCTAGATAATCAAAGCAAAGCCGCTTGTTTGGTAGGGCTTGAATGACGTATCTAGTTGGGTACACTGAAGTCCGAGTGCTCTGAAGGGACCGCTGAAGATGCCGCATCCAGAAATAACAAAAGAATAACCGTAACTAACTACTCGTTACTTGAGTTTTATTCAGTCAGGTATCTATGCAAACTCATAATGTTTACTCCGGAAAGTGAGAATATCTTACTTTCATGTTTTAGTATTGTGAGTGCTGCATTACGTACGTGCCAATGATACAGAGTTTTTGGACTCAGGTCGACCAAGATAGAGATAGCGGCCTTGATTGGATCAAGATGGCTTATCATAAGAACATTTTTATCATGATCCTTCTCCGCCACCTCATCCATTAACGCCTTGATTCTATGCTTTACAGCCGAGAAGCTTTCTACCCCATACTTTGAGAGAGTTGTCTCAATTTCTCCATAAAATTTCAGGAATAAGTTTCCATACTGATTTATGACATCGTCGTAATTCATTCCGACGAGTTTCCCGATCTCAATTTCGTACAATCTTTCGTCTATTACATAAGGAATACCCAATATTTCACTGACAATGTTAGCAGTTTCTACGGTTCGAATAACTGGACTAACATAAATTTTATCAATTGGAATATGTTGTAGGTGCTTTGCTGTATCCTCTACTTGCTGTATTCCGAACTCGGTCAGGTGTGATTCTACATGCCGTCCCACCAAGACCCTGTTAACATTATTGTCCGCCTGTCCATGACGCATAAAAATTAGCAGCGGCAAGTAAATATCAAAAGTCAAGTTGAGATGTAATATTAATTTTCGCTGCTGTCAATCCACATTTCTGTCTCAGGGACAACCAGATATTCTTAATAACTTTAATAAACAAATCTTATGAACCTTCTTTAATGAAAGTGGGATTAATAGGGGGTACTGGAGGGATGGGCGAAGGGTTTGCTCTAAGATGGTCTTCTAAACATGATATTTTGGTGGGATCTAGAGACGTGCAGAAGGCAAAAGATGCAGCAAATAACTACTTAAGGACTGCCCAAAATTTTTACGGAGATCAAATGAATGGTAACATCATTGGTGATGAAAATCTAGCAATAGCAAGAAAGTCTGACATTCTCTTGCTATCCATACATTACGAAAATATCGAAGATACATGTAAACGGCTCTCAAACCATCTAAGTGACGACTGCATTGTGATATCGCCCATTGTTCCTATGAAAAGAACCCAGAGTGGATTTGTCTATACTCCGATAGAGGACGCCAAGAGATCTGCTGCTGAGACCGTAGCAGCTCATTTAGAGAGCTTTAGAATTGTCGCCTCATTTCATACAATTTCAGAAGCCCGCTTGAAGAACCTTCACGAAAGTCTAGATTCAGACACCTTCGTATGTGGAGATGACAAAGATGCATTAGTAACTGTTAACAATCTCATTTCTGAAATTCCTGGGTTACGCCACATATATCTCGGTCCGCTGTCAATCGCTTATCAGGCGGAAATACTTACTCCCATGCTACTGAACTCGGCGCACAGAAACAAGATAAAGAACCCCGGCATCAGAATAGTATAAATCCATGAGATTTAGGGGAGAGGAACAGAGTAGGCGTGGAAAAAATTGGATGTCAGCGATGGGTATCCTTTTTATCGTGATGGCAGTGATCATTGCATTAAGAAACCTCTACTTTGTCACAACCAACCTCTCATTTGGTTTTTACCTTGATAACTATACAAACTCACAAATAACCAACGAAAAATTTGTGATAGGTATGCTAGCTGTAGGAGGGTTCCTACTATATTGGGGCTATTTCAGGAAGAAAGAGGACTACGGTCCGCCTGACGAGCATGAGAGACGAAGGTTCGATTACAGATAACATCAAATCCGCTACATCAAGTGTGAAAATGACTGAAAGTAGCAAGAACTTGAAATCAAAGTACTGTTGAGGTGGCTCTCGCAAGGGGAATGGTAATAATGAAGCGTAAAGTAGACGTTAAATATATTTCAGATAATCCGCCCAACTAAATCTGGCAATTTGGTGATGCATTAATAATTGTTATCCTTTTATTATTATATGTACCACTACCATTTTAGCTTAAATTTCTGGATAAATAGAGTCTAGAACCAACTTAATACCGGTAAAGTTAATGGCTCAGAAGATGTATAAAGAGATATATGGATATATCAGATAAGAGTGACAAATGCGATTATGAAGGTTGTTAGGCGTAGAATACGGCTTTCAAAAAATAACGTCAAACATTCAAGATCGTGCAAAAAGGGCCACGCTTAGAGCAGTAAATAGGCGCAGCATGAAACATGCTGGGCTCAAAGTTCTCAAAAAGATTTTTGATCCAAGAAAAATCCAATTTAAGCCACAATTCAACATTACTACAGGCACTATAGCTGGAATTAACATAAAAAGAGAAAGAAAATCATATAGCAAGAGCCAAATTATTGCGCAACCAGTAAAGAAGACAAGCTTCGAACGTAATAGAATCGTTAGAATTATGAGACATGGCCAATTCACCATTAGTAGCAGAGCAGGTAGATTGCGCCATGGTCCGAATAGTAAGCAATGATCGACCTAATGATAATGAAATTAGAATGCGCTTGGCTCAGCTAACTGATATAGTAAGGGAGTTTGGCGAGCCTCATAATAGCAAAGAAATAGTCTGATCTGATATACTTTTGCCAAGTGTCGATTTGTCTATTGATGAAGCCAAAAAGCTCTTCAAAGGGGAGGGAGTAATACCCGTAACTTAAAGTGGAACGTCCCAAAGTGGGTACCAATTGCTCATATCCTTCTCGAAACATAGCTCTCGATCCACAGCCGACAAAATTTTCATCTCTTGTTCCGTGTCTCGATTCTTTTGGCCTAAGGGTACAAAGGGGTAAAAGTTGTTGCGCTTATAATTAAAAATCAGATATTGAGTACTGGGTTTAGCATCTAACGTGTCACTACTAAACTGGAAGACTGTAACAAGTAGATTATCTGCGAAACCACGTTCATAAATAATGTCTCCTATTGCTGTCACGCCGGCGAGAATATCCTCCATGTTTTTTCCTTCAATAATTATCCAAAGATATCCATATGTGTCTGTTAGTATACGATAGGCGAGGTCGAAATCTGTTCTACTGGCGTTCAAAAAATTTCGAACATCCTCCTTCATAGTCAAAAAGTACATGCCGTCAACGGCCTTAAGGCTGATTGCCGCTCTGCCAGTGCTCTTTAGACCCAGTTTAGTTTCTAGAGTAATATATGCGGAAGATAAAGCAAAAATGGTATCTGATGCAGATTTTGATAACAGAGGACTCTTTCTAAATCTATTAAAAAAATTCAACTCATGGAAGCCTCCATCTCCATGAGCTTCTGAACTCGTTTTTCAACAGGCGGATGAGTAGAAAAGAGGTTGCCGATTGTGCTACCTGACAGTGCAGGAACGATAAAAAAAGCATTCAAGCCTTCTACTTCTCTTAAATCCTTATTTGGGACGCGTCTCATAGTCCCACTGATCTTTAGGAGGGCATTGGCTAATTTTACTGGCTTGCCCGTCATCTGGGCTGAGCCTCGGTCTGCAGCAAACTCCCTATATCTGGATATCGCCCTAATAATCAAAAAACTGACTATCCAGGTCAGCATTGCTACGAGCAATATGATAAGCATTGCACCGCCGCCATTTCTGTCCCTGCCGCTGTATCCATAGCCTCCCCCATAAAGGCCACCATAAAATCCAAATTGCATGAGATACCAGGCCACCGTAGAAAACAGACTTGCAAGGGTAAGCACAAGTGCATCTCGGTTTTTGATATGTGTTAGTTCATGAGCAATAACACCTTCCAGCTCACCCTCATCCAAAATGTTTATCAAGCCTCTGGTAACTGCTACCACAGAGCTTTTTTGGCCTCTACCTGTTGCAAAGGCATTTGGCATAGCGATATTCACGATTGCTATCCTAGGCTTTGGAAGATTACTCCTCGCAACAATTCTTTCGATCATTTCGTGCAAGTCCTTCTCTTCTTCCCTAGAAACGATTTTTGCCTTGGCGCTCCACAAAACAATTTTGTCTGAAAAGTACCACTGGGCCAAAATCATAGCAGATGCAATCAAAATAATTGGAATGTAACCTACTCCTAAGTACGAAAGTACGCTTAGAAAAATTAAATACAAGACAGTAAGGATAGCAAAGCTAAAGATCATTCTAACGGTTAGACCAGTGTCCCTCCTCTGCCATGCAGGTTTAAGCGACGACAATTGAGCTATCAATTAATACGCTCTAACCGCTTTTAATTATTTGCATGATTTAGACATGAACCGCTCTAACTTATTCATGGCCTCTTCGAGGATCGAAATTTGAGGCAGGTACACGATTCTAAAGTGGCCTGCACCAAACTTCTTTCCAAACCCTGAGCCAGGAACAGTTAAGACCCCAGTAGAATGAAGTAAATTAAGAACAAAGTCATTGTCATCCCTCCACCTGCCACGTAGATCAACTTTAGGAAAAACGTAAAATGCGCCTCTTGGTAAATTACAAAGAACCCCATCTATAGCATTCAATCGCTTCACAATGTAGTCCCTTCGTTTTCGCAGTTTCTGGACCATATCTCGTATATGGTCTTGTGGTCCGCGCAATGCTTGTGCCGCGGCTAGTTGAACAGGTAGATTTGAGGAGATACGGACTCGTGCAAGCTTGGCTACATTTTCTCGAAGAGAATCCAGCTTCCGAGATCCAGCATTCAAACAAAGGTAACCACAGCGCCAACCCGTCATAAGGTACGCCTTAGAAAAACCGTTTAACAGAATCACGGGTGCTTCCCTAGATACTCTTCCAATTCCAGTAAATTGCTCATCAAAAATAATGTTGTCGTATATTTCGTCACAAATCAAGTACAGGTTATGTTCTGAAGCCAGATCTACAATTTGTTGTAGACCCTTACGATCAAAAACCTCCCCAGTAGGGTTATTTGGACTAATAATGCAAATCGCGCGTGATTTAGAATTGATCTTTGACGCGATATCTTCCACATCAGGACGACCATCTGGATATAATTTGAATTCGACGGGTCTCCCACCATAGAACTTAGTATACGAGGCATATGGCGGATAATGAGGTCCTGGCATGAGCACTTCTGTGCCTGGATCCACAATTGAAGCCAAGATCATGTCTAGACCCTCTGAAACACCATTAGTTACCAAAACGTCACCTTCACTAAGACTAAATCCCTTCTGCAATTCTTTTTCTACGATAGCTTCTCTTAATTCTGGAGCCCCTTCCGATTCAGCATAATAATTCTGGTCATGGCTTACTGCAGTTATTAGTGCATCCTTAATATGAGGAGGTGTCTTGAAATCATATCTAACTGGGTCTCCGATATTCAGATATATTATCGGATTTCCTGTCTCTTCATATTTTCGTGCATACGAAATTATATCACGAATGACATATTCTACCCCAGATGTTCGTTCGGACACCTTCATATGCGAAACAGATATGATTCTATTTTTACTAAGATAAATTGTTATGGCTTATTTTGACAAACGGTCTAGAAAATGACTTTTCCCTACAGGTGTAACTCACGATAAGACAGATAAATACACCCTAGTACTGCAGTAGAAAAGTTTTTTACGCATAAACATCTT
>JAICVW010000676.1 GCA_025935105.1 Nitrososphaeraceae archaeon | reverse complement strand
TCAGAGAACTATCTTACATTGATATGCTTAGCTTGCTGTATTATTATCTACAGGAGAATAATTTTGGGATAGGCTCTTATTCCAGGTGCCATTTAGCTCAAGCCCAAACACACACAGTTATTATCATGTTTAATTTTTATTTCGTCTTTCTTTTTTCCTAAATTTAGGTGCAAGCGAGATACCTTTTTGTTCTGCCCTAGATTACGAAGCGCGATCTTGCGTTTCTAGTCTAGAAAAGCCAATAGACCATTTTCAAGGGAAGGTACCCCCTATCTGTTTTTCCTTCTGGTTTTCACATATTCAATGAAAAATGATGAAAATGATCCCACTGCCCCGGCACAGAGAATCGATATAAAGTCGCCGTACGAACCCCAAAAGGCTGCCAATTGTTCATTAAAAGTTAATGATGGTATTACATCTATTGTTATATTCGCCGGACTATTTATATAGCCAATCGTTGGATATTTTTGGGATACCCGAAATTCTGGATCTACAACTCCATTTACTTTGTCGGCAGTATCAGTGCCATGAGTAGTAGTAGGCCCTGTCGGAGCTGTTGTTGATATTAACATTGAAGCCTCCATAAATATAGTGTATATTCCCACCGTTGTTTGTGGAGAAACCTCTACTTTAAATGATAGAGGTTGAATTCTTTCGGTCGATACATGTAAGCCGTTAGAACTGAAATCTGTGCCATTATCGAAAGTTATACTAGTAACATTTTCGATAAGATCTGGCGTATTGATCTCAGCCGGAATTAGGTGCGTTTCTCCTTGTCGTATTACTATATCCTTGGGATGTGTTAATATGTCGATAGGAGGGGGAGGAACGGTGACCCAGTTTGTAAAATCTCTAACTTCATTTGATTTGAAGGATTCTGCGGTATAAAATGATAAGCCGTATACGCTAGGATTGTCTATAGAGTCTAGATCTAATCGTAGTTTAACATATCCTGGCCCTATCGTAGTACCATCATAGGATTCTGTAAAGTTTTTCTTAGACACTACAAGGGCAGAAGAACCTGTTGCTGATAACTGGTAAAGATATTCACTCCATTTTCCATTAATTGCCTCTATATAAAAGTTGTAATTGGCTCCATTATATCCTGAAGTCGTAGGCAAGGAATCAATTGCAATAAGCATGCCATACCTAATCTTCTTGAATGGTTGACTATATGTAGAAGCATTTTCCAAATTTGATTTTAACCAAAGTGTAACATTTAGAGTTTTCCCATTACTAACATAATCTACTGCCAGTATATTTGTATAGTCAGACCTCAAATGAGTGCTGTCGTTACCGTAAGTTTGAACCCAATCAGTTTTGCCTAATTGTGCATCAGTTAGATAAGTTTGATCAAACACAGGTGATTCAGCAAAAGCTCCATGAAAAAGCAAATTTGGGATAAATTGATGTAATAATAATAAAAATAGGATATTAGTCGCCGTAACTATTAAGAATAAATATTTTTGTGACTTCAATTCCTTTTCATCTAACCATACACCAAATCATAATAGATATAGTTAAGGTTTCTCTTTTGTTGCATATATGATTAATCACCAGTCAAAGTCACCAAAGCCAAAATCGCTAGGTATTAGTGGGCCGTCTGGCAAAATACTTTAAGTATTCAAAGTCCTTCTGGCGAAGTGATTGTATTTCACTTTCTTTCTCAGATAGCCTTGTGTCTACTGTATACTCATTATCTTTAGATCTTTTTGCAAGTTCTTCTACTTTAATTTGCAATGACTTTTCATCATTGATAGTTAACTCATCTACACATCCTAGATAGTCTTGAAGAAGACCGTTCTCGGTGGAGCATATTCAAAGTGAGCCCATGACTGAGCTGTCAATTAGAAATAAGGCAGTACTGACTTTGTGGTGGGATATTGATGACTTTGCAGGAAGCAGGTTATTTGGACAGGCTCGTTTGGAACTACACTCACTGACATAAGTTCGTAGATTCTCTTAACAGAAACCTGACGATGTT
>JAICVW010000708.1 GCA_025935105.1 Nitrososphaeraceae archaeon | reverse complement strand
GAAAATTATTTTCTAACTGCTTATTATATAGATTTACAAAGTCCAAGTATTCATCTTTTCGCGTTTTACTTGTTGTCAAAAAAGACAATTCTGCGGCGATATATGCCCAATGAGAAGCCATGTGCGTACGTCCTAATAATAAATATGCATTTTTATTATCGATTTTTTTGCCTCGACTCTCCCATTTATCCCAAATATTTGTTTCAACAAAATCTAAGGTTTGGGAGTAAAAAATACTGTAACTTCTAGTTTGCATTAAGACATTATTGTCGTGGATGTCTTTTAAAAGACGAGTTACATATTCGAAGAAATATATTTCAGATAAAACCGTCTCTTTTAAATATACGCCTGGCTCCGATGGCGTGCGTTCTATCCAACCTCTGAAATTGTCTTTGAAATTTGAAAGATTGCCCTGAACTTGCCTGCTTGGCTTGGAACTATCAACCACATTATTAGTAAGAGAAATAGCATCATTCAAATAATTTAAGCTATCTGTCGTTTCATACATCGCAAGCATTGCATCTAAGCCATAACTTAGAGGCTGCAGATCCACGACATTATCGGTTTTACTGAGATGAAACCAAATATCTCTGAGAGGAGGATCGTTTCTATAACCGATATAATAACACTGGTAGAACATTTGTTCCCAGTTGTAATTAGTTGCTTGGGCAATGCAGACAGATTGGGCAAAAAAAATTAAAAGAATCGGAAGACTTATTCTTAGAGGATAAGTCCAAAATTTTGGATGTGTACTATTTAGCTTCAATACTTGTTAATAATATTCATTGCACGAATTTGTAAGTAGCAACCTTTCTTTTTAAAAGAATTCTAATATTAGACAATTATATAAAATGGAATATCAAAAATTGTCAGATATCTGAATAAAAATCGATCAATTTTGTTTCTTCTATTTTCCAATTAAATTTGGAATCAACAAGTTCCTTGCCTTTCTGTCCTAATTCATATGCCATTGCATCATTTTTCAGTAAAATCTTGATTGCTTTCGCGATTTCTTTCGGTTTCAACGGGTTTACACTGATTCCGCAATTATTTTTAACAATAATTTGTTCCCAAAAAGGAAAGTTTGAACAAATAACTGGTAAACCTGCATTCATATATTCGAACATCTTTACAGGAAGCGAGTTTAAATAATTAATAATCGGATGTAATGTTACCATTCCGACTTTTGAAATTCTATAAATGTTATTAACCGCATCTCTGTCAACATATCCGTGTTCTATTACCTTTTTCCATTCACTGTGTGTGCACACAGTTTGACGCAATGACAAAGGTTGATATTGCCCGGCAAGATGCAAAACGACGTCTATTTCTCGTAAACTTTCAATTAATTCTATTGCGCCTCTAACTCTCGTTATGCCTCCTACATAACAAATAGAGTCAGTCTTAGAGGACCAGTGTATTTTATTTTCTCTTTCGCTGAGTTTGGGATAGTTATTAATATCGATCGTTTTTCTATTAATTGAGATAAATCTGTCTCTTATCGTTGGTGTCGCTCCAATAACACCGCTAATCTTCGAAACAATAGTATTTTCGACTGATCTTACAATGGTTGAAATTGGTTGTCTAGTAAATGAAGGCAAATATTGTTTTGATAATATTGTTTGAGAAATATCTTCGTGTGAATCATAAATTACCTTGCTTCCAGATTTCATTAAGCTCTTCGCTATTTTAAGTAACTCTGGATCATGCAGATGATAAATTTCAGCTTGTGTTAATAATGCGGAAGCCAGTATTTTACCTGACGTTAATATAATTCGCTTAGAAAT
>JAICVW010000053.1 GCA_025935105.1 Nitrososphaeraceae archaeon | reverse complement strand
TAATTAGCTTTTAGAAGGAAGTTTGAAAGAAAGTATACCAGATAATTGGAGCTGGCTATTGTTGATTCAGGCGGCTTTTAACTTATTGTAGATTTACTTCAGATACAAGCTTCCGATATTTTTCCTCTCCTAAGACATTTTTAATAGAAGTCAGATTGTTCTGAACATCTTCCAATGGGCTATTGAGGCTTTTGAATATTTTATACGCTTGCAACACATACGGTAAGGCTTCTTCAAATTTACTTTCGTTAATCAATATTACACCAATGTTATTTAATGAGCTAGCTATACCACTCTTATCACCAAGCTGCCTCTTAATATCCAAGCTCTCATTAAATTTCTCTAATGCATGCCAAGAAATAAATGGAAAAGTTTTATTTGAGAACGGGGAATTTTTAGTCTATATTAATGGATTCAACTCTTCGAAGAAAAAAATCAAGTTGTTATATGAAAAATGGTATAGCCAAGTATAACCAAGCTAGCCTGCATATAGACAGATCCTATTACATATTAAAGTCCCTCCTAAGAGAGACTACCAATAAATTGACTAGACTAGAATTCCATAAGCATGCTATTTATATGATTATTTCAGTTTGTATCATATCATGAAAATAGCAGTTATATTCATCATTATTTATTCTATGTTACCCTTGTTGTATGGTCAGAGTTTTTCAGTTTATGCCCAATCAGACTTGCAGACATTTAAAACCAGAAACTTGGTTATAGATCTAGGCAATGGCACTACTACAAATGCTCAGCTTACTTATCCTGCAATTGGAAATGGATCTTATCCCGCTGTTCTGCTAATAACTGGATCCGGTGCAGAAGATATGAATGAAACTGGAGGCTATATTCATATTGATAAGAATACAGGAGAGAAGATATATCCATCAACACCTTTCTTTCAGATATCTCGGTATCTATCGGAAAGAGGATTTGCTGTCCTTCGATATGATAAGAGAGGAATAGGTACAAACCATACAATCCTAAATAGCAACGTATGGGGAAATCTAACAATTGATGATTTGGTAAATGATGCAAACAGGGCTTTAGCAGTATTAATGAAACAACCTGAAGTTGATGCTAATAGAATAACAGTACTAGGTCATAGCGAAGGCACGCTAATATCACCAAGAGTTGCAATTGATAATCCCGGTAAAGTGAAGAATATTGTACTTATGGGCGCTTTATCACAAAACCTAAGCAAACTACTTTACTTTCAAGCTGTAAGTTTACCTCTCTTGTATGCTAATCAAGTGTTAGATAAGAACCATGATGGATTGATTTCTCTGCAAGAAGCATCCAAGGAACTAACCTTCCAGCGTTTAGTTGGTGGGAATATCAGCTTAACCCTTACAAAGAACCTGCCAAATGGTTCCAAAATTCTAAATCCCCAAGATAACCTCAATCATGATGCTTATATAAACATCAACACCGAACTCAAGCCGGCATTAATAGAACAGTCAAAATCATTCTTCTCTCCTTCACACACTTCAACCTCAGAGTCAAGCAAGTGTACCAACCTTGAAGGTTGTCCTATATATTCACAATCATTTCTTGCATTAGAGCCAAATCTAAATACTATTAGCAAGGTTCCTCCATCTATTAATATTTTTATACAACAGGGACAGAACGATTCTCAAGCACCAGTCCAGCAAGCGTTCCTTCTGCAGCAAAAGCTAACACAGATAAACTACCCAGCAACTCACATTTTGATTACTTATCCAAACTTAGGACATGATTTTTATCCATCATCACAATGGATAACAACACAGGGACCAATACAACAGAATGTTTTAGCAGATCTTTATTATTGGTTTGAAACCCATTCTGCTTCCAATACCACTGCTTCTGCAGGCCACAGAATATCACCATCTATATCAAACTCTACTACACGGTTTCCTTAACTGAAATATTTGGTCCAGTTTGTTGTCTGTTTAACTATTAACTATATGGTGCATATTTTCTGTATACCGACATGCCAACCAAACAGACTACCAATTGGTTTGTGCTTCCTCATAATCGTGGTATGTTTGTCTGACTTTCATACTCGCAATGTGTCAAATCCAGACCAGGCCATGTGTAAGGTGGATACGAGGTCACACGTAGGCCTACAGTGACAACAGGGCGTCTCAGAATCCAGACGGGCTACAACCGGTCTATCATGACGTTAGCCAAGGCTGGTTGTAGTCTGTCTGTTTAACTTATATCCCTGAAATCTCCGTACTATACTTATTAGAAAGTGATACCACTATGGATTATTCAAATTTATGCCAAACAGTAATTGATCTTGATCCAGGGATCCGATATGTCGGTATCTGCGACGACAGCGGTGAAAATGTATATGGTGGGCAGCGACTACTACTAGTCATAGGAGTATCAGCTGGGCTTAAGAGTTTCTTGAAGGTGCATTTACTGATGAGAAAAGCTTTAGAACTCCATCTAGTCCTCTGTTCCGACATTGAAATAAATTAAATTAAATTAAATGAAAAAAGAAACGCAGATAATGGCTGAGATTGTTTACCCTGCTTACTTTACTACAACCTTTCCTGTCATCCAAGGATGCAACGTACAAGTGTAGCCGTATGTTCCAGCTTTTGAAAATGTTACAGTAAACGTACTTGATGACCCAGGAAATATTTGTTCTCCTCCTTTAGGAAGTATCCAGCCCGAGTTGACGTATTGTTCATTTCCTGTTAGGGTCGGATTTCCATTTGGTGGAAAGGTCTTGGCATTACCTTTTGCATCTACTACAGATGGGCTATAAGACATCGCATTGCTGACGATTGCTGTGTTCATTCCATTGTTCCCAGGAACTATGTTTGGTTTGCTATTAGCATTAGGAGGTAGAGGCATAAACTTTGTAGAACTTGGAACAGCAAAGGGCGCATCTGGAGTTGCCATAGTATTGTTATTAATCACAAATGTAACAGTATGTGGCTCCATTGGTGCGTTTGGTGGGGCACTCCAGACTACACTACTTCCGGCCTTAATCTGTATTTGTTGTGGACTATACCCATAGAAAGGATAGGTATTATTCCCACCACCTACCACCACATGGTTCGACGCCGTTTGTTGTGCTTCTGCTTTGTAACTGAACGACACCCAATTTGTTGTCAGTGATACCATTAATGTTGCCACCATTAAAGAAATAGTCAAAATTATAGATTGTCTTTCCATTGAGGAATTAACATATTACTAATAATTTAAGCCTTGTCTCGTCAGACTTTGGGCGTCTTGTAGGTACTTCTAACTATACCAAATGCATATAATATCAACCCCTGAGACAGAAAATCAACATCCTTTGAACAGTTCGCCAGGGATCATATTCTTTCAGAGTTCACATTGGGCAGATAATATAATTACGATTAAACATTGAAACACTCTCTATATCGGTTATGAGAAGTAAGGAATAGAGGCTAACAGCTATTAAGAACCAGTCTCTAATCTAATAATAGGATACAGAAATGAGAACACGATATTGGTACAGAAATAATAAGAAAAACAGATACATGAGTCATAAGTTTCAGATGACTTTAATGACTCCGGAATCAAAATTTTATACCCCCTAGAAGCGATTGTGGTGTTTGACCCAGACTATTTTCATGGTGCGCTCGCACTCCAGACACTATCTTGTCGATGGCATGATGTACTGTATTGTTAACTGCATGAACAAAGATGCCGCTATTTTTTGTGCTTTTATCATGCGATGCATATGCTGTTGAGGCTAGATCACGAGATATTTGTGTGAAATCTTTTAGGAAATCTTAGAGTTTTATCCAATTTTGGTCAAATACTGCCAAGAGTTGCCAAATGAGAAACTTAAGCATTTTATACAAATCCAGGGTCAATGTTGAAGGAATTTCAGGAAATGGAACAATTAGATATTTGTGACGTCCTGCGCGCAATTTCTGACGATAAAGCTCTTGCCATTTTTAATACCATCGCTTTATCAGCTAATAACGTCCCGATTGCAATTAGTAGGTTAAAACTGACAAGAAAGCAATACTATTCAAGAATGTCAGCTATGATAGATGCAGGTATTATAACAAGAAGAAGTGGAAGACATTACCTTACCTCGTTTGGAAAAATAGTTTATGAAGCACAAATGCTGATTGGTAGGGCACAACAAAATTATTGGAAGCTTAAAGCAGTTGATGCAATTGAATCTTCTAATGATGCGTTAACGCCCGAACAAAGGAATAGATTCATCGACAGTTTGATAGTAGACAATGATTTGAAGGAAATACTCTTGAGTGGCAACAAGAGCAAACAGAAGTGGCAACAAGAGCAAACAGAACAATCAATAGCATTACAACAAATTGCATCATTGACAAAATAATGATTGATAGTTTCGCGGGATTACCTTTTACTGCTCCAACTTTCTCTTTATTGATTCAATGATTTTTATTTTGGCACGTGCATATTCGACACTCATTTTCTTTCTTTCTGGATTTGATGGAGGATCATCAAGCAAATCTTAATAATATTTCAAACTATCATCAATTGCATCTTTAATTTCATTTACTTCTTCTTTTGTGAACTTATGAAATTCAGAGGTTCTAAATATGAAAATAATATTCATAACAAATTATTTAAATATTGTATTATTATAAAAAATCTGGGATAAATAGAATAACCTTACAGAAAACAGTTACTTTATCCAAATTCATATAACACAAAAGGTAGAAATTGAAGGTTCTAATTCTCTGAATTTCATCGCTACTCATACAATTGATGTTCCGTTGAACCGTCGGGTTTAGTATGAATAACTCTTGGTTGTAGAGAATAGATAATAATCTAGGTGAGAATTTTTCATGCGCCCGATAAACTAAAAAAGAGGAAATGATTGAGGCAATAGCTAGAAATGCAAAGTGTCGATTAATGATCCTAATCATCCCTCTATTTCATTTTCTCCTGTTAATGTAAGCCTGTATCATCCACCTGTAGTATTGGTTCATGGACTATGTGAAAACAGAACTTTCTGGCAACACCCGTTAAGCAACTTTTCGCAAGTATTATACAATGCGCATTTTGATGTCATCTCATCAGATTATGGGAAACATAATGCTACCACATTTGATCCTTATGCAAATAAGACTTTTGGAAACTATGGGATAAACGCAACAAGATACGCCATACAGACAGCGCTTAAAAATTATCATAAAAAAGGCACGGTAGCATCACAGGTGGACATTGTAGCCCACAGCATGGGAGGATTAATAGCCAGAGGTTTTATTTCAACAACCGGATTACAACAACACCACTAATTATATGAAAGGATACATCCATAGGCTGATAACGATTGGAACTCCACATTTTGGAGCACAATTGGCAGCTGCAGTAAACCTTCTCACTAATTCGTACGCTAAGAGAGCAAATCCCGAAATTCTACAGTTGTATTCTAATACACAGTTGGATCCACCCACATTCAGGTTGTAGACGGCCATTTTGTAATGGG
Organism: Nitrososphaeraceae archaeon; assembly: GCA_025935105.1. Lineage (GTDB taxonomy): Archaea > Thermoproteota > Nitrososphaeria > Nitrososphaerales > Nitrososphaeraceae > Nitrosopolaris. The sequence goes on along the minus strand of JAICVW010000053.1, from coordinate 4,741 downwards.
ATAAAGCAGCACCTATTCATCGTTGATACGGTTCCCTAATTCTTCCAGCGGTATTGACATTGATATTTTCGAGATTTGATTTGCAACAGCAATTAGCTTTTTGGGTTCAGGGAATTGGCTACATTCGCAATGTGTGTTTCAATTTTCGTCCTGATTTGCGCCCAATTTGTTAAGATAATTATTTATTCTGACAGAGGAAGCAAAGCGTATCCAAATTGATACTTTGCTTTTTGCACTAAATTGATAATTCCCTAACCGATTCGTATTCCAAAGCATCGACTCCTTTTTTGAATTCATTGATTATGCCGCTTACGGTACCTGCGCCGATTTGATTATCAGAGGCAATTGTGTCTCTGGTATCCCCGTCTAACCATCGCTTGATCACATTTGTTTTTGATTTCGTTGTCAATCGTTGCTGGCATATTATAGTGGAATGTTATAGAAGACTAAAACTTGTCAAATATTCGTCAAATGCGCGTCAAAAGTGTCGTCACTTGATTGGGATGACGTAGAAGATGTACCATTTTTGAAGTGTGGACATTTGACATATACGTGTAGAGAAGGTTAGCAACCTAAGGCATTTACCAAAAACACCGATATTGAATCTTGTCTGCTTTTTCTCTCACCTATGATTTTGGCTACCTCACTAACTTGAATACCAATATTACCCTCATTGAATACCCTGGTATCAAGGTCGTCAAGCACATTATCCTGTTCTTGTATCTCCTCTTCCTGTAGTCCTAACGAGACTGTGTTGATTAGATCTTGTTTCTCACGGCTTTGAATAAACCTCTTTGAAGGGTACAATTTCATCTGGGTACCCCAGATATGCCCGTGCATAAGATCTCGTGGACCATATGGCATTTGCCTTTACTGGTACTCCAATATAAATTACAACATTCCCATTATCTTCAACCCTTAGCTGGCTCGGGGGGTAAAATGGAATTTCAGTGTTGGGGTCTGGTTTGTAAAGACTCCCGGATACCCATTTAGCGGCATGGTTTTTGTCATACAATACTAGATTACCATCCTGTTGCATAATGACTTTCACTGCGCCTGATCCACGGGTGCCAGTTGACCACACTGCATAATCGTAATTCTGTTTCGATCCTATACAATAATTGCTACCACTACTACGACCGGGTTGGTCTTTGAAGACGTCAGTATTAACCGCGAACTGCTGCAGAATTTATGGAAATGCCAAGACGTATAGCCAATCTAGAACGTGATATGAAGAAAGTGCTGAAATATCACAGGGTACATGAGCCTAACTAATTTTTGGTTACTAATGACTTCAAAAGATCCATTTAGTATTGATACTATTACTGGAATAACAAACAAAGACAAAAAGGGATTGATTAGTGCCGAAATCTATTCTTTGAAGGATCTCATAGTTCGAGGAGCCATAAATGTTTCAGAAGCTACTAATATTCCGCTTGATACTTGCAAGAAAATTTGTGGCCTTGCTAGGATTAGATTAGAAGAACTAGGTATTGTAAGTAGGCCATTTATGAATCCCATGTATAAAGAACTTGATAGGATCTCACTGGGTTCAGAGACTCTTAATGCTCTTCTTGGTGGGAGGGGATTGCACACAGAAGCGATTACGGAAATTTTTGGAGAGAGTAATTCTGGAAAGACCCAATTATGCCATACCTTGTGCGTCATGGTTCAGCTGGATAAGCATAATGGAGGATTAGCTGGAAAGGCATTATACATTGATACAGAATCTACCTTTACACCGGAGCGAATTACTTCGATTGCTGATGCCAGGGGACTTGATAGAACACAAGCTATCAACAATATCTTACTTGCAAAGGCTATGAGTAGTACTGAACAGGAACATTGTTTAGAAAGAGCAAGTTCTATTATGAATCAACATAAGGTCATAAAATTACTTGTTATAGACTCAGTTACTGGCCTATATAGAGGTGAATATATTGGTCGGACCGCTCTGTCTGAAAGGCAGCAAAGATTATACCGACATATGCTTATGTTAAAAAGATTTTCAGAGATTTACAGAGTTGCGGTTGTGGTAACGAATCAAGTAAATCAATCTCCAAAAGAGTTCCCCGGCCCATTCCCAGGACCGGTTGGTGGTAATGTCATGGCACATGCCAGCAAGTATCGCATAAGACTTAGACAGTTCGGGGATCGTCGTATAGCGGCACTAACTCATAGCCCATATCTGCCAGAAAAGCAGGTATGTTTCATTATATCGGTGGGAGGAGTTTATGGTGTGCCAAACCCTGAGCCACTAGAGTAGCAGCATTCATCCATCCATATTCATGTTTGCGATTGGGTATTAAATATACTACATGAGCTACTGTGACACATGACTTTGTTATCTGATTCATAACTCGCAATGGGAATGTTCGTTTTAGGGATGTCTATTCTATACCTTCCTATCTATTCGCCGCCGAATAAAATAAGGCATGATTCCACTAATTATTTATGGCATATCTGGAGAAGGAAAAGACGCTATTTATGCACCGCCCACAAAATTGGAAATAGGGTAACAAGAGCTATAACTGTCAAAGTTGCAGCTCAGTCGTAGATACAAATCATGAGCCTCCAAAAGGCAATCTAAATCTAGAAGAAAAGAAGAACTTGTTCGGATTACTTCAAAAAGGAAAAAGTTACCACCAAATAGTTAAAGAGGATAGAGCCCTAATATGGATTGTTGACGAGTTACTATTACCTAATCTATGAATTACAACCTTCCTTAATCACTCGACTAAAAAATATCGGCATCGAAACGATATCGGACTTGGCTATTTCTGTACCACAGGATTTGTTTGAACATTGTGGTATTATCGATGAACGATCGGCCCTTGATTTGGTGATGAGGGCCAAAAAGGCATTGATTAATTCAGGAACACTTGTTAAAGACTTTTCAACTGCAGATGATTTGCTTGAAAGAAGACGAAATTTACTCAGGTGCAGTACTGGATCCTCAAGATTTGATTCATTTTTGAAAGGTGGTATCGAAACCCAAGCAATGACTGAAATTGCTGGCGAATGTGCAAGCGGAAAAACACAAAGTATGTTATACGCTTTGTGTAGCCGCCTCTCTCCCATTGAAAAAGGGCGGCCTTGATGGAAGTGTCATTTTTGTAGATACGGAGAACACTTTTCGGTCAGAATTGCAGAAAATAGAGGGATGAACCCTGATAAAGTATTACAAAAAATCTTTGTTTGTAAAGTACTCAATGCTGAACAATTGGAATTGGTAGCCAAAAATTTGGGAAAGTCGATACAAGAATATAATGCCAAATTGGTATAGTGTAGTCGAGTTTAGGACGGGAGCCAAATTTGATGACGAGATATAGAAGATGATTAACATAAACTCGATGGGCAAGATGTTTGAGTTCATCTTATCAAAACATCGCAAAATATAGATCTCAATCATTAACATGGAATAAACCTATTTACTCCATTGTACATTGGAAATATGAATCGATTTAGGAACAGGCCTCTTCATCGCATCTGGCTCGTCCCATGTTTGTTAGTCTGATTTTACGTTTATTATCTAGAATTTCAATAAGGTCATTTTCCATGTTTTCTTCCAGATACCCTAAAGTCTAATACATAATCTAAGCCATATTCATTTAACACAGCTGATCGTACTTCACTTCACTTCCTCTTGGTGAAATACAGAATCTCTGTAATTGTCTATATCCCGTGAATGCGAATTTGATCATCTCTACTATTTTTCTTCCTCGAATAATGACCATACTATGCGACTTGGCCTGATTTGCACATGAATAGTACTAAATAATATCGAAAGGCTGCTGAAGCTACCAGCAGTTACATTTATCATAACAGATGCTGAACGAATTCCATGGACCCTAGTCATACGATAGAGAGTGTAAGTGCCCAAATCCGGAGTTCATGTTTTCAAAAGACCTAGTGATTGTTCATGTCAATAGCAATACAGGTTGTTAGTTTTGCAAGGACTAACTAGAAGATTCTTACCTAAGATATTGGCCACCATGGCCAATATGTACACTAAGATTGTTCTATTTTATCGGAGAACGAAAAACTTCATTTCCACAGAATTATACTTCAGAAAGAGGGTGACCTGAATCGTATATACTTAGAGACTAACGGTAATCTTGCACCTTTTCTGAATTTGTACCAGGTGGCTAAGGCTGCTGGTTATAGTGTAGGACATGTAATTTGTCTTCTACGAGTGGCTGATAATGGCTTACCAGAACTGGAGCACAGATATAATACTCCCAAATCGGAAGTAAATTGGCTCGAAGCAAAGAATCCTTGTGGGATATGTAGGAAATTCCTAACGATTATCACTGTAGAGGATAAAGAGGTATACTCCGAATTACAGAAATTTAACGTAGATCTGGAAGTGGTGAGAGCCTTCGCTCCAACTCACGAACAAATAACTGGGTTATTGGAAAAGTTGAGAACCATTCAAAAAGAGAACGTTGGCCTATAGGGTGTAACACAACTTATCAATTCTTGAAAACCTCATTTACATATCATTTACTTATCCCAGAAGGGACGAAACATTACTGTTAAGGTTGAGGACTAATATGATGACCAACCAATTAATATCACATTTAATATCACATGAATCAAAGCTACATCATATTTGTGACCAAATAATGGCTCTTGACATGGGTGACCAAATAATGATTCATTGCTGGCTTCATAAATAACATGGGATTAATAATTATAATTAATCCATTGTTGAAAACCAAGGAATGTGAAATATCTT
>JAICVW010000552.1 GCA_025935105.1 Nitrososphaeraceae archaeon | reverse complement strand
CAATCAGAAACAGTTAGCAACAAAAGGATACATGCAATCACCTAATGATTGGAGGAATGTGGAAATAACCGCATATCTGAAGTTAGATAATCAAGGAGGCTATATTACTGGTGCATCAGGAGGACTACTGGGTGGGCATTATACAATGTATGCAAGAGGAGGGATGCACAAAGGTTTTGGTCCGACTGATGGCGGCTGTGAAGGAACTTCATACCACGGAGACTGGGCTTATGATGGTACTACAAGGTTTGCCAAAGAACAGTGGTTTCCATCATATGTATTTACACCATACAAGACGTCTACAGACCCTATCGAATCGAAGTGGGTTGGATTTAAGACCATAATATATAACATACTGCAAAATGGGAAAACAGCGGTAAACATGGAGACCTGGGTTGATCCAAATAATAACGGAAATTGGGTTAAAGTAAATGAATTTGTGGATTCAGGCGGATGGGGAAATACTGGTACAAAATGCGGGGGTTCAGGGGATCAGATAATCACATGGGGAGGCCCAATTATTACATATAGGTGGGATAATTCCCCCGATGTTGATGTTAAGGATTTTAGCGTGAGAGAAATCCAAGCGTCAACACAACCTTTGTAATCTCACTTTGCACAAATAACGTGGCTATTGAGTATTGAGGAAAACTGAAGTAGTAGACATGCTATTGTAATCTCAAAAATTAATTTTGTTTTTTAGAGTGCTTATAGGGGGTGGTTTTTAGGTCATGGTTTTGTTGGTCTTTATTTTACCTAATTGAGATCTAACTGTATTAGATTTCTATATGGCATTCAAACTTGACTTATAGTCTTAATAGTATGATACGTATTGGTATTATACCTATTTTCCCACTTATGTATGTCTTCCTAGATACACTATACTTTTTACAAATATCAGTTACAGTGTTACCAGTCCATTCATGTTCATGGTAGATTGAATTTTCTTTCTAGTTCTATTGGAGATACACTTCCCAGCAGAAGTGTAACCCTGGAAGTCTGTAACCAAAAGGCTAACAAACTTTCTGGTGCCAAAGAAATTCGATCCTAGCTTTAGACCAGTTGGCTTGTCATTCAGTCCAGACGGAGCTGCGTTATACATTACAAGCATTGCAAAATTTGAGATAAGGAAGCAAATGCCAAATAATACTCCATTGTCTGCTCCTACTCCTTGGGCCTATGATCATACAGGCGTGCTATGGGAGATAACAAGAATTAATAATACTTTCTGACAGACGCTAGTGGAAATTTAGCATGAGCGGAGAGAAAGATCAGAATGGATACCAGAACCTCAAAACCGCCGAAATAATTGCTGAAACATTGCTCGATTGAGGAGTAGATACCATATTCGGTTTGCCTGGTGATGGAATAAATGGATTTATTGAGGCCTTAAGGACAAGGCAAGACAAAATACGATTCATCCTCGTCAAACATGAAGAGTCAGCTGCATTTATGGCATGTGCTTACGCAAAGTATACTGGAAGATTAGGAGCCTGTGTTTCAACTTCCGGGCCTGGTGCGATCCATCTATTAAATGGATTATATGATGCCAAACTAGATAACACGCCAGTTGTAGCGATCACTGGTAGAACGTATTCTGATTTGTTAGGCTCAGGATACCAACAAGATGTAAACCAATCCCAGTTATTCTCGGATGTAGCTGTTTACAATAATATGATACTTGTACCGGAGCAAGCTGAAATGGTAGTAGATATGGCATGCAGAACAGCCCTTTCCCAAAAAGGGGTTAGTCACTTTACAATTCCAGTGGATATTCAAGATAAGGTTTTGGAAGGCAATTTTTCACAACACATAGTGCCTGGCCATACTTCTGACAGACCGGTTAGCTTTCAAGTCTTACCTTCCGATGAAACAATAATACAGCAGGCCGCAGATATCCTCAATGCTGGAAGCAGAGTTGTAATTCTAGTGGGGCAGGGAGCATTAAATGCCAGAGATGACATACTCTCTGTTGCAAAGGCACTGAATGCTCCAATAGTTAAAGCCCTGTTGGGAAAAGCGGCTATTCCAGATGATAGCCAATACAACCTAGGAGTGCTGGGGATGCTAGGAACGGAGCCTGCAACCGATGCTATGAATGAAGCCGACACGCTACTTATGATAGGAACATCATTTCCATATATAGAATATCTACCTAAACCTGGCCAAGCAAGAGGGGTTCAGATTGATATAAAGCCAGAGCGTATAGGCTTGAGATATCCTGTAGATCTTGGTCTATTGGGTGATTCTAAAACCATTCTGTCCGCCATTCTGCCTCTGCTAAAGAATAATGAGGATGACTCTTTTCTAAAAACAAAGCAGCTAGCAATGGAGCAATGGCTGAGAAAACTAAAAGAGCACAGTCAGTCTTTCGATACAGAACAAATCAATGCAGATCAAGAAATTCACTACCTTCACCTCTGTATGTCTAAATAATCACAGTTACATGAATAGAATTTCATTGGGAATAATGCATCGAACTTGCCTAACGTTAACTGGTAGAACTTAATTGGAAGCACTATCTCTCTGCTTTAGCCAATACCTTTCAAAATAGGCTTTCATTCTTCTTTCTCATCATCCCAACTAAGGAAATGACCGATTATGTCTAAAGGATCGAAATCAGCGGTTAGTTATAATCATCAATTCTTTTTCCAGAAGTTTAAACTTACTGTGCTGTTGCTGCTGTTTTTCAGATCTGTTATTTATCATTTTTATGTCTGATAGCTCATGATGGTTTGTTATACGTCTTTGGTTCAGAGATGACGCCTAGTTACATAGGATGAAAGTCGGTATGATGAAAAATAACGGTCTCTTGGTATAGATGTCGGTGAAGGCAGTGTAAGCAGTGAAGGCTATAGAAAGTATTCCTTAGTTTATAGGCATCAAAAATTTCTTTT
>JAICVW010000492.1 GCA_025935105.1 Nitrososphaeraceae archaeon | reverse complement strand
GATTCTATATACAGATAATCGTCCGAAATGACTATTCTCGCGTGATTCGATCAACTAAAATTTGCCGAGAATTGCTTCAAGTCTGTTATACTCATTCGAATACTGAGTCATTGAAATACCTTTTTGATTAGAGATATCATCTATTGCACAAGGTCCTTGGCCAATGGTGAAGTAGACTTCACTATCTCAGTTAATGTGTCTTGCCATGTTCCATTATTTTAGTTTATTCCAACTGTATGGATTTGGATTTTATTCCATAGGTAGTCAGTAGTCTTTACTTTTACCAATAGACAATGGGGTGCGATTATTACCGTAAGTAGTAATAATGCTGAGAGGATAATAGGAAATAACGCTATTCCCGTATTCCACCTTTTCATATCCCCAAATTAATAAAGTAAAGCCTTTTATGAACTTCTATATTGCATATCCTCTTCACAGGCCAGGGGGAAAATCATATTTGGAAGGTATAGTTATTGGCATAGCACCATATACTATTGCAATTTCGTCATGAGCATGAAGCTTAATATCTCTATAATTTGTTCCGCTTGGTACTTTAGTCCCATTAACATAAACGTTCAAAGGATGAGTATTGCTCGCCACGTATGTAAATATTTGATCGTTGCTAAGCTTTCTATTCCATATATCAAAGAATTGGCCTAGTGTATAATCCTTGTTGATTGGTGATTCAATATGTATTATCCCTGACTCGTCGTGCGTATGTAGCCAATGTATACACTCGCCAGGTACAATCCCTATTTGTGAGTTGACCAGATAATTTTGCCCGTTAATTATTATATCAAGATGGACATGAATGTGGTAAAGTAGTTGTTCGGCTGTATTACACTGTATCCCGTCTATAGTTAGCGAGTTTATCGAAGAGGATTTTTGAGCAGCAGCCAATTCTATGTTAGCGTTTGCAACAACAGCTGCCAGAACAGTGCTAAAAATTATCACTACCAGTATAGCCGACAGTTGAAGAAAACTTCTAACCGACCTCACAATGTTAGCCCGGGCTTCCAAGATTAAGTTGTCATGTAAGTTTAAGACATGAGAATCTTTTTCCACTAAAATCACATCTCTCCTTTTCTCCATGTATCATATAAAGTATATAGCCAATTTTACATAAGTGCCGCTTTAATTGATTTGCAAACTTTTTAGGACCTTACTCATAGCTGGCAAGCCTGCGTGCCTGCAGATAAATATGTCTTTAAAGTGTAGTCATATATGCGTCTTATTTAAGTGTGTTATGGCCATCAACAATTTTAATTCCCTTTGTTTTCAGTCATTCTTTGGTCAATCAAATTAATTCTGTTAGTATCCCTCCCAGCACATGTTCTCTAACTAGTATTCGAGAGAATATATCTTCTCATGTTCAGATTAAAGCGCCTTGTTCTGAAATATTCGGTTATTTTATTTCTGAACTGTACGAATGATTGATAGTATTTGGATACAAGCATATCATATTTTGATATATTCCAACATTCTTCTAATACCATAAATTCTGATGATGCTGTTGGTAACCAAACAGGTATCAAAGTATGCTTATGTTCCTCGAAGTAATGCCTGACTTGTTGTGATTTGTAATGTTGTGGAGCTTTATCCAAAAGGAGATAACATTTTGGAAACTTATGTACCTGCTTTAGATATTTGTAAAAGTTATCTTCATTAAACCTATCATACTGTCTAAACAGCTGCTTGCCATTCAAACCTATTGCTCCAAATAGACATGTGTGTTTATGCGAGCCTGTAATCCTAACTATGGGTCTGTTATCCTTGTATATCCATACTCTTCTAACAAGAGAGTCATAGAAAAAGAATGATTCATCTAGCGATACTGTTGTAAACCCTTCTGTTAAAGTCTCCAGTATTCTCCTGGCTCTTTTTTGAAATCATCTTTTTCTTTATCTGATGCTGTATTAATGTGCACTTTTCTTGCCACCTTTTGTTTGAAACCCCATTTGTGAAGTATTCTAATAGATGTGAGTATAGTGATATTTTACTCCACCTTCTTTGAATATTATGTCCCTTGCCTGTTTTGTAGTCCATCCCTGATTATTTTCTAATAATTCCTTTCTTATTCTAACAGCTATATCTTTTCGAATTTCTGTAGGCCTGCCACTCTGATCTATCCTTAAGACCATCGATGCCTTCTTTAGAGAACCTGTCAAGCCAGTACAAAGCCCAAGGTCTATATATATATCTATATGGGATACGGCTTAGTAGAATCGTTTAGGAGATTAGCATACGATACTGCGCTTAAAGATACTAGGAAAAAAATGCTAGTATTATTTCTTGTGACACTAGTATCGTCAATTCTTGATTTTGTTCTTACAAATGTGGCGGTCACTCATATCTCAAATGCTATACAATCGTACATATATCAATTTGTAATTTTAAGTATAATTGATTCACTCTATGCACCCTTCTTTATCGTCTGTCTATTTTTAATCATACTGTCAGGTTCATTCCTATCTATGAAGTAATATGTCTGGCACAAAAAGCCTTCGATGCCACTATTTCAGACTGTATGTTTCATATTCCAACACTCTTATTTCCTCGTGTTGTATCATATAATCAAAAGGATAAACACTTCCCAAAGTTTTAAGGGCAAACATGATATTTTATCGCGTTTGTTTATCTTTCTCTCTGTATATCTACCTTCATGTTCTGTCTGCTTGTTCATCGATAACTGTTTTAACAGTAATTCAATCATGCCTTAATTAATAATAAAATGAGTAAAGGCTCATTGTTGTTCAAAAAAATAAGGATATGATTTCATTGTTAACTGACTTGTATAACACCTTTCATCATCGTAGGATGATATGGACAATGATATCCATATGCTCCGGCAGTGATTGGCTTAAAAGATACTTGTCCTGAACTACCAGGTGCTACATCCCCACTTGTTGCTAGTTGTTTACCGTTTTGGTCTATTATTAATTGGTGCTTGGTGTCTGTCGGATTTAGAATATTTATAATTTGATCGGTATTGGCCTTTAGCATTAAAGTAGGATTGCTTTTCCCGGTAGCTGTATCTACCCATTTGAAATCTCCATCAACTAGCTTTGCAGATAGTTGAATCGCTTTTTGACCATACGCTATGTTATGTGAATTAGATGTATAATAAGACAGACTCAACATCAGTATAAAAAGACCAATACTGCAGGTGATGATTTGTGTTGTCTGATAGAAGGCCTTTTGCATGACAGACTAGTTAATTGTTCATGCTTATAAGCACAGAGACAAATACCATCTTTG
>JAICVW010000406.1 GCA_025935105.1 Nitrososphaeraceae archaeon | reverse complement strand
AGAAATCCAGCTGGAAAGAGCAGCAAGAAAGCTAAAGCAATTCTTTGCATCAACGACAAAACAATAGCATTGTCAATAATCACTTGCAAGTCAAAATAATAAAGTAACACTATTCCAATCAAAGGAGGGATAGAAACAAGTATTGCTTTATACGGATCCCTGCCAAACAGTTTCCCACTCAAATAAGCACCGATTCCGGTTGATAACAAAATCGAAAACAGAATAACACTTAATGCCATGATCGGTGTTCCAAGCATTAGCAAGAACTTTTGAATGAAAGTGATTTCTAAAAAAATAAAACCAAGTCCAATAAATATCGAAAACAATATGTGAAAACGAGAAGACGAACTTAATTTGATCTTGTTTGCCTTTGAATAATATACTAGAACAAAGCCGATTGCTGCAGATACGCCTAGTACGGTTTCGATCAGCAAAATCATCTGGCTTGGTATTTGTTCGTTTGCAAAAAAGAATGGCGAGTCGTCAGTGGGGGGCTTCATGAATCCGAGAGAATCATAATTCAGACTTGACCTGCGGGCATCTTGACTGGAGTCACTGTAATTCTGTGCATCCGTAAATAATTTGTTATAAGGTGGCTGAACATAACCATGCGGCATTGCAATGATTTTTGCGTGACTAGCACTGACCCGCTCATTTATTAATGCTAACTCAGAAGAAGAAAAAGGGCCATTTTTTATCATCAAAAGAACCGGATAAAACGTTCTCTGCGGATTGGGACCAAAGGTCAATCCTGGAGTGTCTTCTACAGCTACAATCTGCTTGCTTATGTCTTGTTGGCTTTTTTGCTGATCGTGCTCTCGTAAAGCCTCTATGGCCAGGGGAATAAGTCTAGGCAATTCTGTGCTCCATCGTACCATAACCAACTTTCCATCTGGGCCGTTCAAATGGCCTAGATATTGTTTAAAGGCCTCTACAGTATAAAGATAATTTTCAGACAGTGCATAACCTCCTGCTAATTGTGCAGCCCATGAGTCAACTAGTTTAATGACTATGGTGTCGTATTTTGCAGTTGTTGAACTGATAAATCTCCTTCCATCATCTATATACAGTTTTACATCCTTCAGGTCATACAAGCTCCCTGCTGAATCTCCTCCAAATTGTCTCACCGCTGATACTATTAGGGGATTCAATTCCACAGCAGTTACGTTTTTAGAACCTGCTGATAGAGCCACTAAAATGTCCTCGCCTCCACCGCTTCCTATAACCAATGTTTTGCTTCCATTCATTTTAGATATTTCGTACGGGAGAAAATCCATGTAGCCTTTCAACCACGTTCTATCTGATTTTGATCCATTCCATTTTAGTATAGGAGTGAGAGCATCTGCGTCAATTAAGATTGACGCCAAATCTCTAAAACCGGATTTATTGGGATCGCCTACATGCTGCACAACATCAATTCTGGAAAATGAATTCCATTCAGTAGCTACATCGTGGTATCGAGATGAATTCGCTAAAATATAGCGCAGACCCTTATTAACTCCGGGTTCAATTGCTAATAAATTTGAGTGCAGGTTAGCGCCGAGTAATACTCCTGATACAACAAGTACTAGGACACCATAGATAGCAGGTCTGAATTTTGAGCCAAGTTGGAATGGTTCTTTGACGTCTTTCTTTAAGAAGTATAATGTGAATGCAAAAAGGGCTGGGAGTGTACCTAGCAAGCCAATCAAAATAATAACTGACTCTGCTCCGAGCCCATGGATTAGAGGGTCTAAGATCAAAGTTGCTGCTGCTCCTCCTGCAAGGTCGATAAAGTATAGTTTAGTTATCTCACTTGGCACTGCAAGATAGATTAATGCCATTGAAACACCAGCGAAAAAAAATGGAATCGATGAAACTAAAAAGAACAGATAAATGAAAGATATATTGGGTGGTATGATATGTCCCACCGCAAGCAAAAATAGAGGTAATGAGATAGCCAAAGCTATTGTAGCTTGTATTATTTTGACCGGCAAGTATTCTTTTTTCATTTTATTTCTTGAAACATGAATTGTCAGGGCGCCAATTCCTAATCCAAAAAACGCAACTGATATAGCCATGAAAGCATAGTTATACCAAAGTATAATTGAATACATTCGAGTCAGAGTAAGTTCAAACAACAACATGCTTAACGACAAAATGAAAAGAGAGATAAAAAGAAAGGTAAGCAAAAGGTTCATTTATATTTCAAAACTTGCAGAATATGCTTCATATAGGTTTTCGCAAACAATCTGGTATGACTCTATATGCACAATGAATTCTGGTTTCCAAAAGCCTGTTTCGCGTACCTTAGATTCGATTAAGGGACTCGATCCTTACTAAGCGAGAAAATGAGATTGAAAAACTTACCTCCCATAGCAGGTTATTAGTTGGTCCGCAGCTCTTTATTGCTAGCAAGCTAGACATTGAAACAGCTCGCTTGAGTGGAGACGTGAGTTACAAGGCCCTTACTAATCTTGTCATTTTGTCCAAGTTGACTTCGAATCCGAACCGTCCCTCCTCTCTTTTCATATTTCGATACATACTCAGCAATAGCCGCATATGCTTTACCATATTTAGTTCATTTTTCATTTTTAGCCTCACGATACGGTATACGTCATCATAATATGCAAACTTTTTCAGGACTATTTTCGTGTACTTCTCGAAATCAAATTTCCTAGGGCTTCCGTCTAATACTTTGAGGAAAATGTCGCAACAAATGAGTGATGGAATAATTCCCTCACCCAACATTGGAAATACACACCCGATTGACTCACCTACGCCTACAATATTGCCAGAATGAAAGGGCTGCATTCTCCTGGGAGGAGCGAGACGTATAGGCCTACCAATTTTTTTTACAATTCTAGCCTCGGGATGATCTCTTAGGAAGGTCTCAATTCCTTCGTATTTTTTATCAACGTCTCCCGCACCCATGTAGCCGCGATTGTCATCGAGCGGAAAATACCAAAAATATCCTTTTGCCCCTCTATAACCAACAACATAAAATTCATTCATGCCCTCGACATTTTCTAGCAGATATTCATAAGCTGGAATCAAGAAATCTTCTGGTGCCCTTGGTAGCATTGTACGGTGCATACCAGTACAGTCAATGACATAATCATATTGGTTGGAACCGATGTTTCTTGGGGTGCACTTTTGATTATATGTGATCTTTACGTCTCCTATCAAATCATGTTCCCACCGCTGTTTGTCATATGTCACTAGTCCTTTCAAATCTAAGTATTCTCTAACGTGATTGGGCAGCTCCATTTTAAGTGTCCTACCGACATGCAAAACGTAGCTTTCAAAATCAAGACCGGCTTGATTGGAAAAGCGGCTAAGCATATTTCTGGATGCAGCCCACGCGCAGACAGCCCAGTGTTTATCTTTTGTGGAGGATTCAAATATTTCGATCTCATGGCCACGTTGTTGAAGCATATGTCCCAAATAGCTTCCAGAAACCCCTGCGCCAACAATTGCCATTTTCAAGATGGGTTTTTACTTGATTTTTGATTTATAACTCTTCTCGTTAACTGCAATGCATTAGAACCTAAATCCCCTAGAAATAGAATAATATTCGTTAATTTACAAGCATCTATCAGTCTAACTTATACTGGGATTTGTTGGGGATAGAGCTTGGCGTAATAATAGTTATAATATGACATATCACTTAATTTACTTATTAGTAAATTGCTCAATATCTATAAGTAAAGAACGTTTCTTCACTTGGTTAAGCTTTGTCGACAGGAGCTTTAATTTACTATCAAGGACCTGGATACTTT
>JAICVW010000734.1 GCA_025935105.1 Nitrososphaeraceae archaeon | reverse complement strand
TTAGGTAGGACACATTAACTGAATTGAGAAGCGACACGCTATGGCAACAGAAATAGGACCCGCTCAGAAAATCGGAATTATCGGTTTGGGTCGAATGGGAACTGCAATCGCAAAAAATATTCTCAAATCAGGGTTCAAGGTCACTGTCTTCAATAGGAGTGAAAGCAAGACTACGCCTCTGATAGACCTTGGAGCAATAAAGGCAAGGACGCCTAAAGAGGTAGCCTTGAATTCAGATATAGTTGTCAGCAGTTTGAGAGACAACAATGCAGTGCTTGAAGTTATTACTGGCAAAGATGGGATACTATCAGGCTTTTAACCAAACAAGGTGCACGTAGGTACATCGACCA
Organism: Nitrososphaeraceae archaeon; assembly: GCA_025935105.1. Taxonomy (GTDB): domain Archaea; phylum Thermoproteota; class Nitrososphaeria; order Nitrososphaerales; family Nitrososphaeraceae; genus Nitrosopolaris. Next base: position 1,256 of record JAICVW010000734.1, on the reverse strand, counting down.
TTTCTCCATCATTGTCCAATCAATTAGCTGAAATGCATGAAAAACGTAGTTCCGTATATTTAGCTGCTCCCGTATTAGGCAACCCAATAGCAGCTCAAGAAGCCAAGCTCACCACCTTAGTTGCAGGAGATTTGGCTTCTATTCGAAGGTGTGAAAGATTGTTCAAGACATATTCACAAAGGATCATCAACGTGGGGACAGAACACGCAAAAGCTAATAGCTTTAAGCTTGCTACAAATTATGTTCTGGTCATACTGCTAGAACTAATGGGACAGGTGTACTCGTTGGCTGAAAAGAGTGGCCTAGATTTGCAACTTATGAATCACTTGATAGATATAATATTTGAGTATCCTGGATTAAAACAGTACTCTAAACGAATAAAAAATTTGGATTTTGATACTGTTGGCTTTGATCTTTCAACTGCATTTAAAGACCTCATGCTCATACTCGAAACGTCCACACAAGTCCGTTCGCCACTACCATTTGCCAACATAGTCCACGACAAGTATCTAGCAGCTTTAGCGAATAATCTCGAAAAAAAAGGATTGGATTGCTACCTACAAAATCACTCGTATGCTCGCAGGGCTTCAAAGTTAAAGCAACAGAAGGACCATTCGGAGAAAACGTTTGCACGGAGGATCAACAAGACAGAACTTGCGACTATAATTTCATGGAAGGTCTAGGAGTTGAAATTTCAAATTCAGTCATACTCTTGGTTGTATATCCAGTTCGTCAGCTCTCGGGGCACATTTAGTCCTCACACCGATATAGTGATTCACGTCGATTTAGAGCCTATGCCAAAATTATCCTCCTGTAGACAATAGTCCATCAAGCAAATGTAAGAAGTTTTCTGATTTCTTATCTTATCTTACTAGTAACTTTTTGAATCTATTACGCCAAGAATTTGTTCTTACTACCTCCAACCCATCTCTTTGCAGAATATCTTATCTAAAAAAGCCGTTCTTCGCCTCTTTGACGCACGTGTGGGATGTATTTTCTTTTAATGGTCTCTTTTCCTATTTCTGGAAAACCATATCCAAGACATAGGCTGTTTATAAGATGGACTTTGAACTATCATAGTGTCTAGCATATTTATTGTAGCTTTCATGTCATTTGTATTTGCAGCTGTAATACTAACAGATAATGGAATACCTTTTGATCCGTAAGTACATGACGCTTAGTACCAGTTTTACCTCTGTCTGTATGATTTATTTGCACCTGTCAGCCCCCTAAATTCGCCTTGACAGATATACTAT
>JAICVW010000446.1 GCA_025935105.1 Nitrososphaeraceae archaeon | reverse complement strand
TTGGAATGCCTGCCATCAATCCTGTTCCTTTGAAAATGATTCATGTTGCAGCAAATGAGGTTGCGTCAGGGTGGCTAGGGCAGGGAGGAGTTAATATTGTCATATCAGTACCATTAGGTGAAGTGCTTGCCCTAAAGACTGATAATCCTCGTTTAGGCATCCTCGGTGGCATTTCCATTTTGGGCACAACCGGAATAGTGCTACCTTACTCAACCGCTTCGTTTGCAGCTGCCATACGTCAAGCTTTAGACGTCGCCAGGGCGATGGGTGATTCCTGGGTGATTTTGACAACAGGAGGCAGAAGTGAAGATTATGCGAAGGGATTATTTGGCAGTACACTTCCAGAACATTGTTTTGTCCAAATGGGAGACTTTGCTGGTTACTCAATTAGGAATTGTGTATTGAAACAAATTCGCAAAGTTACAATAGCTGGATTTGTAGGAAAGCTCACAAAAATGGCAATGGGAATCAAGCAAACTCATGTTCGCGGCTCTCATGTAGACATGGAGTTCATGGCAAAAATTGCTTTGGAGTGTTTTCCAGGCATACAAGGTTCTCTCATAGACGAGATAAAAAAAGCCAATACTGCTCGCCATGTCTCAGAGATAGTAAAGGCCCAGGAAATATCTGGTTTCTTTGAACTGATTTGTAAGAAGGTCCACGAACAAATGCAAGAGCACTCAAAAGGCTCTTTACTAATAGAGGTAATTATGTTTGACTTTGATGGGAAAATTTGTGGTAGATTTGGAGATTAAATTTTGGCTCTCCGTGCTAGGAATAACCTATTTTGTTAGGAAATCTAGTTTATTTTTGGTCTTGGGTCTTTAATTTAGAGCTAAAGAAACACTTTTTATTTTCCAGTTACTGATGCAATGGTAATCCATTGACTGAGAAAAGAGCTATAGTAGCCATTACCAAACGTGGGATTGAAATTGCTGGTAGGATTAGGGACAAAATGCCTGAAATAGAAGCATATGCCCCCATAAAATTTGAAAATCCTTCTTCACGTATAACAAATTGGTTCAAGGAACCAACATCTCAATTGATCTCATCTCTCTTCAACAGATATGACGCGCTCATTTTCATTTTTTCTCTGGGTGCGGTAATTAGGTTGATTGCTCCTTTAGTTAGAGATAAGAAAACAGATCCTGCAGTCATTGTAATTGACGATGGGGCTAATTTCGCTATAAGTACTCTATCGGGCCACTTGGGTGGCGCCAATTCACTTGCCCGTCTTGTATCAACCTTCTTTGACAATTGTAGACCTATTATAACTACAGCAGCTGATGTGAATGAAACAATTGCTGTTGATTTGCTAGGACAGGAATTCTCGTGGACAATCGAAAATTTTGATAACGTAACAAAAGTGAGCGCTATGATGGTTAATGAAGAAAGAATTGGCGTTTACCAAGATGCGGGAGAAAAGAATTGGTGGCAAAAAAAACCCCTGCCCTCAAATGTGGAAATTGTTGGCTCGGTTGAGGATTTAAAGACGTCGCGGTTCAAAGGGGCGATAGTTATTTCAGATAAATTAATCCATGACCCTCTTATACTGGAGAGATCAGTTATCTTTAGGCCAAAAAGCCTAGTCGTAGGACTTGGAGTCCACAGCGATACAAAGATGGAAACTATTGAAAATGGAATTAGGAGTGCGCTTTTGAAGCATGGGTTGAGCTTCGGATCTGTCAGAAATCTGACATCAATTAATAGGGGTGCAGTGGTGCAGGGATTGAGGCAGTTCTCAGAACAGAACAAACTTCCTGTAGAGGTATATGATAGACACATACTTGACAGTATTGCTGTCCCGAACCCATCAGCAACGGTAAAAAAATTTGAAGGGACATCAAGTGTCTCAGAAGCCTCTTCCATCATAGGCTCGAAGGGAGAACTAATAGTGCCAAAACAGAAATATCCACCTGACCTTACTGTTGCTATCGCTAGGGTTGAATACTAAGCATATGATAGGAGCCTTATTAATACTCAATCGAGGGGGCAGAGAGCTGGGAGTGCGAGAAGAATTACAACAGGTTTGTTTTAACACCCATCATGTAAAATGTGATATTGCCAAAGCCGAAGTGCTCCCGAGAGGAGAACGAATATGACAGTACATTTAGGGGTTGATCAAAAGTCACTTGGTTTCGTAATCGGAAGGGCCGAGGAGGTAAAGAAAAAAAGCGATGGTTTCATCTGATGATTCGTCTGACATGCTGTCCTCGAGAGGATTGTCGGAAAAAGCCCTAGGCATCGAAAACCAGAGTTTCAAGATAATAGATGAGGAAATCGGAGAGCATAATTATAGTCCGATTGAATGGCCGATAGTTCGAAGGGTTATTCATGCAACTGCTGATTTTGACTTCGCTAGAGCAGCGAAAATTATTTTTCAAAATGACGCTCTCTCTTCAGGTTTTGATGCTATCAGACGAGGGTGTACCATCGTATGTGATGTAGATATGGTCCTATCTGCATTGAACAAGAAATCATTAACCCGTCTAGGCCTTGATGCTGTTTGTCACATATCAGATGATACGTTAGTTGAGATGTCCCGGAACATGAACAAAACCCGATCACAGCTAGCGATGAGAATTGCTTCTAAGGAAATGAACGGCGGCATCGTTTTGATTGGTAATGCTCCCACTGCGCTATTTGAAACAATAAAAATGATAAATGAAGGCGCGACCAAACCATCTTTGGTCGTAGGCCTTCCTGTCGGCTTCGTATCTGCCTTGGAATCCAAACAGGCGCTTACTCAGACTGCAATTCCACAAATCACAAACAAGGGTAGAAAGGGGGGAAGTCCTGTTGTGTCCTCAATAATGAATGCATTGATGCTCCTAGCTCAAAATTATTAGATGAGACGACCAAGAAAGGTTTTCTTTTTATATATCAACTGTTAGTAATACAAGTCTTTGAATAATTCTGATTCGAATAGACTTACATATGTTAGGGATATTTCAAAAGCGAAACTTGAAACTCTTGCAAGCTCTAGCACAGCTCAACAGGCAGCGAAAAAGCTGAGAAACAGCAGTTCAAGTTCCCTGTTAATAGTGGATGATTCCGGCAAATCGATTGGCATCCTTACAGAGCGGGATTTGGTTAGAAAAGTATGTGCCCTTCATAAGCAAAGTAGTCAAACTATTGTTAAAGACATAATGTCAGCACCTATTATCACAGTGAATGCAAACTCATCCCTTAAAAATGCGGCAGATGAAATGATCCAACACAAAGTCAGACATCTCGTAGTACTAGACGGAGGACGAGAACATGGAATAATTAGCGCAAATGACTTTGCGAATTATTTAAGACAAAATGTAAATATGGACGAAGTCAACGCCGCAATTTTAGAGAGCTTGATGAATATTAAAGAAGAAGAAGAAGACGGTGGTTCTGTATAACAGAGCCATACCCAGGTAACTTAAATGAATGAACGCTTTTGACTTAAGCCAACAGAATGGATATTTTCTTGTGAAAAATTGAGGTTTGCATGAAAGAAAATTTAACTATGAGTAAGTTT
>JAICVW010000692.1 GCA_025935105.1 Nitrososphaeraceae archaeon | reverse complement strand
TTTAGATCAGCATGTGATTCCTTTCTGTACAGGGTTTCTAACTCTTCCTTACTGAGATTCAATTCCTATTACTACTCAGCAATCCAGATCAATGAACAAAGCTAAAGCTCTTCCTGTAAAAAGAATATGACAATTAGATAAATAATATTTAACGACAGTTATCTTAATTGGTTTAAATTCTGCATCTTTGATTTCAAATGCCGTCATTAAGAATATCTTTATTTCTGGTTTGATCTCATTAACTTTTTTGACGAATTCATAGCCATTCATTCCAGGCATTCTAAGATCGGATATCACTAACCCATATCGCTTGATGTTGATTTGAAAATGTTCCAATGCTAACAAGGGATCTGTGAATCCAAATACATGAAAGCCCTTTTTCTTTAATGCTTGTTTAAAAATGCTCATAATATCAAATTCATCATCAACAATCAAGATCCATTCATTAGCCGGTAGTTTTACATCTCCTGCGGCCAACTTGCTTCTAAATTCCCATACACTATTACTTAAATGTGATGGACTTTTTCTGTCCATAAGTTCAAAGAATAACTAACACAATATGCTGAAATCTCAATGGGCAACATTATATAGCCGTACTATAAAGGATGGTTTCTGAATAAAGTTTAAAGTCTCGCAAAGGACATTATGTCTGTGTTTGTCCTTGTAATGCAAATAATTTAGCCCTATCCCTTCCAAGCCTAGGCCTCATTCGCAACCTTTGACCGCAGCATGGACAGTATACTCCTGGGAAATAGATGAAGATTTCACATACTTGACATCGTTTCTGCTCTAAAGCATATCGTTGGCCACCACCAACAATAGGCCTATCAGCCTTGTGTCGACTACATATACCTTTACAAGTCACTCTTTTTATTATCATGCTGTTCACACCTATAATCTTTGAATAGTTACTCTGTCGCTATCAAGAGAGTTTAGAGGCTAGCGAGACTTATTTGGTCTAGTGTGATTAATGGATTAAAATTAGTGCCATTGGCGATCCGTTATTGGGTCACATACTGACAAACAAATCTAAACGCAAAATGTGGATAATCAATTTTTTCAACACCAACTTATAATTGTACTAATGTACCCATGTTAACAGTTACCTGCCTACCTAGCCAAGATTCATTGGTTAAGCAGATACAAGATAATTATTTTTCTGCATCGAATGCAAACCTTCGTCTTCTCGATGTCTTTTATGCCAATAAAAGATATTTCTGTGCTTACACTTTATGCAGTCATAGAAACTCTTCTGATAATCAATTCTTGGACAAGGTTCAAGCATAATAGTTACATATTCTGAGGCTGGTGGATACACAATATGATGCGTCTCACAAGCTTTGCATAACATAGTTTGGGTATCACGGCCTGCACTAAGAATGGAATCACTAGTATTTGAAGACACTTTAGTATTCTTTTCTTCCATACAGATTCATTTTACACGAGACAACACTGATATACAACATCGATTCTAAGAAACTAACGCATTCTCTACTCTTAAGTTTATGGGATATCACATTGTTTAGCACGGTTATTACACTCCACTGTAACATCATATTTGTAGAATCATATTCTGCCTAGGTAAAACTCAAATTGTTAATCATTCTCTGACAGCGTAGTTGTAGTTACGTTGACTTAATTTTTCAAATTAATTTTTTTACAGTACCAAAGGTTGGGCAGTTCACGCACGACTTGATTCCTTTGGTAACAAGTGGTAGCAGTCCAAAAACCTTGATATGTTTATCGATATAGAACCATGGCTTGATTCAATAAAACAATACTTTAGTTGTTATTGCGGTGTTTTACTATGATTGAGTCAGATTAAGAATCTTTTTTATCAAGTCATCATGACTTATATTAACTTCAGCTGTTACCACCAGTAGATAATTATCATCT
>JAICVW010000230.1 GCA_025935105.1 Nitrososphaeraceae archaeon | reverse complement strand
GTATTTACATCTATTAAGTTCAGAAGTGTTATTATGACTAGTAATAAAATTGAGAATGTCCTTATATTGTAGCTGGGACCCACTGGGCATTTTGGTGTGGAGGTTTGAAATCCCGTGTAACTAAGGGCATAAAGATAGACATAGTGGCCGGTGCTTCTATAGGCGGAGTAAATGCAGCTATTATCGCTGGGAGTGTAGATCATGGCCAGAACCAATGTTGGAGGAATTTTGGCTAGAACTTGCATGGAATTCAGCAGAATTAACCAACCCTCTTTTGCATTCGATTGTTAGGGGATCGGCATTGGCTGCTATCAGGATTTAATTGCCATATCCCCAAAGATGATCAAGTCAACTCCCTTCTAAATACAATTAGCTGAATAATTTTCGGAAATTACAAATTCTTCATTCCATAATTGAGGTTAGACTTTACATTAGTGGATCCGGAATACTTTACACCTTTGAGCTGGACATACGTATATGAGTAAACTGCACGAAGTGTATCACAAAACAAGAGACATTGTGTTTTGTGGTAAATCAAAAGATAGCATAAAGATGTCTAGGGTAATATCACGATACCTAAAGCACATAGAGAAACTCCTTCAAATTATTGGGAATAGCCTTGATGTATCGAAAGTCGATAAACAACGCCTAGAATCAATTAGACGCACAAACAAGAAAATGAAGCACGAATTGGGTGCTGAGATAAAGCATATATTTCACATTACCAGAGAAGAATGCATGTACTAGAATACCGTTTTTCTAACCATAAGAGAATCGATTAAGGAAGGTGAATCGAAGATTAACGAGATTCTGGCCAACACAAAGATAAATTAGATAAGATACGCAAAGCCGACACAAAAATGGTAGATTGACTAGCAACTTGAACATTTAGAAACAATAAGTTAACTGCTCTAACTGATTGTTTGACATATGATCTAAATGTGCCATTCCAATTCGTGTTCTCTTCTCAGATTAACGTCGTGAAACTCTAGTTTGCAATAATGACATTTTAAATAAGGTACTAGTCGAATTCTGTAAGGCATCTTACGACCTGCACTATCTTTTGATTTCATTTCTGACAATGAAGGACTCTCGGATGACATTGATTCATTTTTTAAATATGGCTCTTGGGGCCGTCGTTGAGCAGTAAATTTGTACTGTGTAATGAAATTTTTAAGAGTGTAGTCCCAGCCCTCTCTTAGATCATCCAAATAATCTGTCTCTGCAACCACATAGCCATAGATCGCTTCGGGATCGGTCTTTGCGAGGAAAAATTCTTCATGCTCGTCAGTGGGAGCAATTGCTAATCTGAGAGCGTATTCAGTTTCAGAAGCATTTGACCACAATTGCATTTTTTGGTGTATTGTTACTTTATCGGTAGATAAATCTCGTGCATCTTTGGGGGAGGCTTTTTGGATTTAACCAATCCAATCTCATTACACCTATACTATTCATAAACAAATCGGCAGCTCTTATATTTTCGTGACTGTCAGTCAGCTACAGAGAATCACTACAACGAAGCGAATGTCTCATGAGGGAGTCATAAAGCTGAAAACATGGGCTTCACGCCCTTTTTTTGATATTCAGTGCTCGAGTTCCAGATGTTTTATATTGTTGACATTTGAATTAATAATGTTAATAATGCATGCATGTTTTTTGGACATTAGACAGGATTTTCCAAGGCAGTTCTTAACTTCTAGGTAGGTCAAAAGCGTGGGTCAACCGAAGATCAAAGTTGTGCTTGCAACGTATCCTGATACATTTAGACATGACGAAGCAAGGAGTTTGGTGGGGTCCGCATCATCACCTACTATGAGTAGTTATGAGATCACAAAGATTTTCACACAAAAATACTTGAACCGTTCAAGATATGGCGTAGGTTCTGGTAAGGCGGAAGAAATAAGGCAATTTGTTAGAATATCAGAATCAGAAAGATTAATTGTAGATGAGCGTTTGACCTCTAAACAAATTCATAATCTAGAAAAATTGACTGAAGTACCTGTGATCGACAGGGAGAGACTGATACTTGACATTTTTAACTCCAGGGCAACCACCACCGAAGCAAAGCTGCAAATTCAGCTAGCTGAAATAAGATACGAAATGCCACGAGTTCGAGAAAATGCAAGGTTTACACCAGGAAGCGGAGAAAGAGCTGGAAAAGGTGGCATGGGTGAATATTCTGTTGATATAAAGTTTCGCGATTTAAAGAGGCGAATATCCTATATTAACGAAAAGTTGGATAATGCTAAACGAAAACGCGATCTATATCAGCAGCAAAGAATCAAGAATGGGATGCCTATTGTTTCACTCCTTGGCTATACTAGTTCAGGAAAAACCACTCTTTTCAACTTACTCACAAATGAACACAAGGAAACGTCTGACAGCTTATTTACTACCCTCTCTACGACTACAAGGTCACTAAGGTCATCTATTAGAGAGAATGGAACAATTTTACTTACTGACACCATTGGCTTTATTAGTAGACTTCCTACTTATATGATCGAAGCCTTCAAATCAACACTAGAAGAATCTCTAGCTGCAGACGTACTTTTGCTTTTACTAGATTGTTCTGAGGATAAAATTGAAAATATTAGAATAAAGCACTCAAGTTGCTGGGAAATTCTAAATGAATTAAGAGTAAACCCTACCAGAATACTTATGGTACTGACCAAATCAGACGATGCATCACGGGAGAAAATTGATGCCGTGGTCAATGATTTGAACATCCCTAACCCAATCGTCATATCTTGTAAAACTGGCTATGGAATAGACAAACTTAAAAGAATGCTAATCACCAGTGTGCTCAAACCATCTTTAGCCGCCTCGAATAGTTGAATGGACGATGGCTAGGCAAAATAGTGTTTCGCATATAGTGTTCGCACTAAGTAGTAGATAGTAGATACATTTTCTGATAGATACACTTAACACTTAACATAAGTTCATAGACTCTCTCATTAAATATTTGATAATGTTCCAGTTAAAGCGTTTTGTCCTATAGTAATTTGTAATAGCTGTTTTTAATTCAGTAAACCGAGGATAACATTTTGACAGATCATCTTTTCCTTGTCTCCGCATTCTTCTACTGCGCTTAAATCAGCCGATCCTTTTTGGAGGTACTCTAAAATTATTGTATCGTTATTTCTTTCCAAGTATGCTTTGACTTTCTGGCGACGACAGTGCTGTGATGGCACTCTGTCGAGATATCATATTAGTTTGTGGAATTTTCTTTTTAGTTGTTGAAGATATGAAAGGAAAGAGTGCTAAAAGGTTTTATATTGTCTAAATAATTGCTAGTAAGTGTACCAGATACATGTTGTCTGATGTAAGCCTGTAACAGTAATTATTAGAAGTTTTCCTGGCGATGCCTGTATTCTTCATGTCAGGGCAACATCTATGAATATAGATTCATCTTTCACTGCAAATGTGAAATCTTTGGTAATATTTGCAATTATTTTATTGGTCTTTTTTGGAACTGCTTCTTTTCTTCATTCGATACGATATTTACGAATCATTTTCTTGGAACTTTAGGACTAAAACCCCGCTTATGTAACAACCTATAGATATGTACCTCATAGTATTTTACACCTTTTTTTGTGAATCATGTTCATAATTTCTTTGGCTTTCCTCCTGAAGAGTTTTCAGATTGCTCAGTTCTTAATTATCTTTAATATCTTCTCTTGGAATACATCTGGAAGCCTACCGATTCTAGGTTTATCCTTAAGACCTTCTAGACCATCTTTTTGAAAACTTCCAAGCCACTTGTATCCCCAAGCTATCTACCGACCTGTGGAGTTCTTTAGATACCATTCTTATACCTGGATTATCAAACATGATAGATCTAATAAGCAGGAATCTGTCCCTCACTTTAGCATCAGATTCTCGTGTGTAAGCATTATTCGAACTATATGTATATTATCCAGAAATTAAAGATCAGATTACCAAAGTATAGTGGACAAAATAACTGTTCCGCGCATTTATGTTAGGCCGTACAGCTTATCGTGAGATGGCAAGTCTTTAGTAATATGTTCCAGGATCTTTGGCTCCACATAATCAAATTATGAGGTCTTGTCAGTACTGATGCACATTTTTGGCTACCTCAGCCAATTTGCAACTATATACACATGATAAGCTTTGAAATAAAATTCGTTAAGATTGCCGCTAATCATGTACATGACGTCTCAGTCAAATCACACTTGACCCATATCAAACTAACGCAAGCCATATTTCAAAGGATCTAATAATTACATAGTGATGCTCTAAGTAAGATCCAGTTAGGATTTCCTCATGAATTTATATCTGAAGCTGCCAGAGCTTTCTTGTATGGCAATACTTATTCCCTAATAGATAATCATAGGGAATAGGTGTTAATGAGGCACGTTTGAATACCTTCCTTCTCCCACATCCGATTCCCGTTCTCACTCCCCATGAATGTCGAAAATTTTGAGATATAAAATTTTGGCGTGTAGGAAATTAGGATTAGTGAAAATCGAAAAATTTATTAGCTATACCAATGATTAGTATGCTAATTAGTGGGTGCCTAGAAATTACTAAAAGGCTACGATCTAGAAAATAGCATAGGTTTCATGTTATATAGAACAGCCATGGCTTTTCGCAAAGCTTTGGATTTGGAACTTCGTCGAAAGACAGGAGTAACCTTCGGTCAATGGAAGATCCTCACCTTACTCTCAAGACAAGATGGGCTTAGCCAAAGGGAGATTGCTGATAGACTTGAGGTTGAAGGCCCAACACTTATTCCGATTATTGACAAGATGGAAAGTAAAGGTTTGTTGACAAGGAAAGTAGACCCCGAGGATAGACGAAATAACAGAATATTCCTAACTCAAATTACTGATTCTAAATGGGATTCATTAGTCAACTGCTCCATGCATGTTAGGAAAACTTCCGTTAAAGGCATACCGGATGACCAAGTGAAGGCTATGGGAAAAGTACTAGAGACGATATCTAAGAACCTTGTAGCTGAATATGGGGTAGATCATAATTGCAACATCAAATCAATAACATCAGCAACTACTGCTGCTTCCAATTCTAATCGAAAGGAATCTGTATTCAAACGAGGTACTGATTAGTGGTCGCTCAACCTAAGGTCAATCAAAACAATGAGGGAAAGCCTCCTCCTCCATCATCCGTAAAAACTTCTATAAAGATTCCTAATTCGGCTTGGAAGGTTCTAGTAATCTTAAGCTGTCTTGCCACAATGGTCATGTACGCTGAGACTATGCTCATACCTGCTATCCCTGATCTGATCGGTGATTTTCATGTATCATATAGCATGTCATCTTGGATATTGACTGCATACCTAATAACCGGCGCAGTGATGACACCAATTGCAGGAAAGTTATCTGATATCTATGGGAAAAAGAGGATACTTCTTTTTACGATGATAGTCTATGCAATTGGGGTTTCAATTGCGGGCTTTGCAACCAATATTTATTTTCTCATAACCGCCAG
>JAICVW010000531.1 GCA_025935105.1 Nitrososphaeraceae archaeon | reverse complement strand
CATATGATGTATGTGACGTATGTGATGTCCATTACAAAAGCTGCTAACAAACACAAACAATACTTCCAAGAATTTTTGATATATCTAAGATAACCAGGTTTGATGCATACGGAAACCCTAGTAAGGAATTACAAAAGCTGCTAACAAATATTGGAGTGCAGACATATTCAATCTGTTTGTTGGATTCAGCCGTCATTGATAATTATAAAATATTGTGCTATAATGTATAGCACTCTCGTTTATTTGGGAATTGTAGTGCCTAAGCCAATTGTTCTACTGAGCGTCTTTAGGCTCTCCTTTTACATGCTAAACTGTATCTCTTTATTGAAAATACGTAGTCCAGAAAAAGTGAAGGCTGTGTAGGCCGTAAAAGCATTATGGGGGTCATTAGGCCAGAATGTAATATACTGAACCGAGTTTAGGGTCATTCAAGTAAAATAATAAGTCACGTAATTGTAGTTATTATACCAAACACATCAAGATCAAATGACCAGCTCTAACTATCAACCCATAGTAGGTTGAATTAGAACCTATCCAGCGATTGGCAGTTCAATCATGCGACAAAGCATATAAAACTAGACTAGATAGAGCATTAATTTATGTTGGCATTCAAAGTCTTACGATTATATGATTAATACATTATGATGCATACTAAGGTCCACGAGCAAAAGTAATTCTCCTTATTCAATTGTGAAAGTAAAGTTACACCATCATCAATTATTACAGGAAGTAAAAGATATAGGTAATAAAAATATTGATTACTATATGCGGATTTCAACTGAAATGGCAAAATCAATTAATGATCAAATTTTCTATGAGGCATCATCTACAAATACATACATTGCAATGGGATCATGGTGTGAGAGAATCGGATATGATGGAAGTGCAGCCTTCTTCTTTGAACAGGCTGCTGAAGAGAACGGACATATGCTAAAGTTTATCCATTATATTAATGGTGTTGGAGCAGAGTCGGTAATTCCAGCAATCGAAAAACCTCCAGGCAGTTTCGAATCCCTAGAATCTACATTTCAATTTGGCCTAAAGAGCGAACAAACCGTAACCAAGGCCATTTACGATCTAGTTGATATGACTGAAAAAGAAAAAGATCGCTCTACATACTTGTTCTTGCAGTGGTTTATAAGTGAACAAATAGAGGAGGAAATGCTGTTTCATACAATTCTTCAAAAATTTGATTTACTTGGAAGAGACAAGCTGGCAGTATATCAAATCGACCAGTCTCTGGCTTCAGTGAGATCTCAAGTTATGACTAAGCAGACAAGTCAAAAATAACCATCGATTATTATCGTAGTTTGTGATGACCCAGGGAGGCCTTCTCTCAGTCAAAGAGCTGGTAGTGGCATTAACGCCATACTTAGCACAGGGAAAGGCATGCAGAATGGCTCTCTATGAAATTAATCAAGAAAATAGCTGAACCGGTTCAATCTGTACTAATGATGCAAACGAACATCTCGGCAGATATCCACCGCTCATACTGAGAACCAAGCAGTTCATTCATTTTTCATTTTCTTTTTTTGAATTTCGACCTTTCACGCTCGACACCCTAGACCTTCGTTCAGCGCTGCCATTGGTTCTCCTGGTCACTATCCCCCTGTGGCGCTCCCTCAATATGGGCGCAGTCACAACTTCTAACCAAATGCTATTGCTGTTATTACACAAATAAGAATTATTAAAGAAATGAAGTGTTTCCCAGTTGTTGTACTTACCGGTATATGTGACACATATATCTTACATGGGTTACACCTCTGCTATGAAGATAATTAACAAATTATTTGATACATACTACCTGAAGTATATCTACTCTCCAAATCGTAGGTCTGAACATACTTTTTGAATATTATGTGTTAATGTTACTATTAAAATCAGACAAAGTTGTTGGTACCACATTCTCAGATATAACCTCAAATTCATCCGATCCTCTTTTTGATTTGCCCGTTTTCTTCACCAGATTAAAATGCTCTAAAACGTCAATTGTTGCTTTGATAGGCTGACGATTTTCAACTATTCCATGAGGGAGGTCAGAAGCTGTATTAAAATCGGCTTTGTAGAATTTTCTCTTTCTTTTTGCAACTTTATATACCTCTGAAACAATTGATCTAGAATCGTGAACCGAACCTAAAAAATACCTTTTTTGTTTGCTTGTGCCACTTATTATAATACAAACTATATCATGTATTTTGGATTTGTGTTCATAATAATAATAGCGTCCTTTGACGCCTTTTGAATACCTGTCCCCTTCAGTTACGAAAAGAGGGTCTCTGTTATATCCTTCTGGAATGAGATTGTCCATTGGCTGTGCTTCAATAAAGCTGGTAGCGGGCTTTGTGTTATCGATTAACCTCTTTATCTGAGGTAGAAAACGCTTATTGACTGAAATTAACATTTTCCTATTCTTATTTGATAAGAGGACAAATGATATCTGTTGTAAGTCGTTTAGAGCCAGCTTCCCATCTACAACTTCAGCTCCTCGGAAGCAATCTTTTAGCATGGTTTCTTTTGCAATTGTACAGCCACCAACATAGCACTTCAGATAAAGATAACGTAGGGCTACAAAATGTGATTGCTTCCATGCTATGACCTCGCCCATGTTTGTCTATAGCAGTACTAGACCTATAAATACTTACAGACTTTTTTGTCTGTTACAGGGCAAATATTAGTACATCTAGCAATACTTATTAGTCTGCTATATTATACATTAAAGTATGCATACAATATCGTTTATGCGGAGATTCCTGCATGGTTAGCGGAAGCAACAATGATAACAACGAAGAACCAATGTCAAGTGATCAGCCGTGCGATGGCATGGGACCATTAGAGCGAGCTTTTCATGGTGCACCTACCAGAATAGTTGA
Organism: Nitrososphaeraceae archaeon; assembly: GCA_025935105.1. GTDB lineage: Archaea > Thermoproteota > Nitrososphaeria > Nitrososphaerales > Nitrososphaeraceae > Nitrosopolaris. The sequence goes on along the minus strand of JAICVW010000531.1, from coordinate 139 downwards.
TTTTCTAATAATTCACAAAGGCTCTGACTATTCCGAATCAGAAATTGCTGATATGACCAGATTGTCTGCCAAGACTGTTAATCGGGCAATGCCTCAGCTTATTAGTAACAACATCGCGCAGCTCAAACGGACAGTTAGT
>JAICVW010000677.1 GCA_025935105.1 Nitrososphaeraceae archaeon | reverse complement strand
TGACGGTAGTAAAAGATTCCATTGATTATCTGTTAGCTCTTCGAACCTCACTATCGTAATAAAACACAATCAAAGCTATAGGTAAACTGGTGAGAAAGTCTCAAGTAGTATGTCAAATTACTTTCCAGATGAGTTCATAATCGATAATAAATATATCAGTAACAAGCACCAGTATGATCGCTAATATTAGAATTGAATTTGTTAGAACCGTTCTCTCTCCAAATGTATAATAGCACACACTCACTAAAGTTGCTTTAGAATCAGTGATACCTTATTTTCTTATAGTATTTTTATGCCTAGGAAGAATAAGAATGAAATACCCAACTTCTAATCGAAAAAAAATAAAAAGTATCCGTAGAATGAGAAAACTGCTCTTAATAACTGCTGATAGCAATCAAACGATAATGCATAAAATGATACAACTTGTTGAATTACACAAAGTATAGGACAAGTTCTTTGAACTAATAGAAGAGAGAAATAGTTTATCAGAGCAGGAAAATGAGGTATTGCTTAGACATTTTGATAGGTGCCGAAATCAAGTAGGTGGAGCTGCAAGAATAGATCAGATGATAAAATTAATTGAATATTTGGAAGGAACAGAATGGATGAAATAAGCGTGTGGTCCAAAAAACCTTTTATTGCGTAATAACAGAAATTAGGTTATTGCCTATCAGGTGATGACGTTAGATTTGTCAATTCCATAGGCTTTTTCTATTCTACTGTTTTCATTTATTCTTATAATTGTATGTTCTGATAAAGCACTTTATCCTTTCAATTTCTTTTCGAGATATTCTTTTAGTGCTACTGCATTGTTAAATCTCTCTTCCTTGGCACTATATAGCAGCGTTATTGATGATCCTTCTTTTGCTTTATTAAGAATCATATTAACTGATGCGCTATTTTTATCTAATTGTTTAAAATATTTATCTTTGAATTGGTCCCATTTTTCCTCGTCATGTGCAAACCATTTCCTTAATGAATTGCTTGAGTGCAATATCCTTTTCCCACAAATCAATCTTTACCTTGTCTTTGCTCAAACCACGAGGCCATAATCTGTCTACCAGTATTCTACAGCTCCTGTCTCCTTTCGGATTATCGTATATCCTTTCGACTTGGATCTTCAATAGTAATATTATGTGTAATAATCTGTTGGACAAATAGAAAAATTTGTTATTTATATCAGGTTGTTAATTCTATGTGCCAAACTAATAATCACCTCAGCTTACAAGGATATCAAATTATCCGACTTGAATGATTTCAATGAGTTTTTCTCAGTATATTTCATGCAATTTCCGTAGATGGGTAAATTTCCACATGAAACTGAGTGTTAGGGTCGGACTTGTACCACCACAACAGCTATTAACGAGAGAATAATAATGGAACTGTGCTCCTAATTAATAATGACAGGCATCATGCCAATTCTATTTTCGTAACTGTCATACCTTTAGTCATGTGAGTAGTGCCTGTAGTGGAAAGTAACATTATTCCGTATAATCTTCCACTGACGGTTTGAACTCCCTTCAACTTAATAATCATGTGAGGCTTAAACCCCTTGAACCAGATGCGTACCTATACTCTAAGTGCTAGTACATCGTAGGACAATACAAAAGTGGTAAGAAGTTATCACCAATTCTGGCGAACTAGTCTAAGTGTGGTCGCAGGCATGACATCGCTATGCACTGTACACATGGTGTTTATGTATTTTTCAGCGTCTAGTATAGATTGATCTTCCTTATGTCGATAAAATGGAATAACTCCAATATTGAAACTTATTCCTAAACTCTCAAGTGCGTCTGTGAACTCGAATATCCGCTTTGAGAAAGAAGGTGCAGCATCGTGCAGTGTCACAATAGCTGATTTGTAAGGTATTGACTGAATAGTCATATCTTAGTCTCCATCTTGTTCAGGTACAAGAACCTTTTCATATTCCGCTTGTATCCTGCTGGTAAGTGATTCAGCGAGATACTCAAACCTACCTCTT
>JAICVW010000498.1 GCA_025935105.1 Nitrososphaeraceae archaeon | reverse complement strand
GTGGTTTACATTTAAGAAAAAGGAAAATGATAAACCACCGCAATCATCGGAAACAAACACAAAGACTATGCCAACAAGTGAAATGAAAAAGTAAAGATAGGGGATTATTATCACTTTTACAATTAGAACAGCAAATAGAAGCGTACATTCCACAGAATGCCAAATTTGACTTGCCTCTATATGTCTGTCCGCCATGCATCTTTATAAATAGTTCATCTTCGTGTCACGTATATGATAACTGAGGCGTTAACGAATTGACGTATTAAGAGATGATAGGAATGTATTTGCAAATCCAATCCTAATGGTAGAGAAATTAATATCGGTATCGAAATGGGCGAAAATATTGCGCGCGATTTTTCTTAATTCTGTTGAATATTGCCATTACTCTCGTCATGCGCACATCTATGCTATTCCCATATAGCCATACTACTATATGTGATATGGGTATAAATCCATATGTCCATATTGTCAACCATATAAGCATAAATATACGTCACACCATATTGTCTTCATGGCGAAGATGATTTTTGAGATGGATAATGATTTAGAACAAAAAATTAGAAAAACTGTGGCTGATATCAAAGGATTGCATAAACGGGTTATTAAGGAATCATTAGAGGAGGCAATTCAAGAATGGATGAACAATCGAATAAAACCCAAAGTGAAGAAACATGAATAAAGATGAGGAAAGTCTTAAAACAAAGGATATACAAAACGAAACACTACGGACCCAGGCTAGACTTTTCTCGCGAAAGGAAGTTGAGGATATCGTAAAGGAATTAGTTCGGGCGTACATACGCGGGCAAGTAACACTTAGTCTAGCGTTGTCGATTTATAGTTACCGATCATTATTTCAATCTTGCATATAATCCTGATCAAGACTACTACAAATCCTAATCAATTCAATCAATTCTACTGTCTATTGAACTTGTTATCTAAGCGATGCTTTGTTAACCCAGCTTAAGATACTTATTATATGTCATATTCATTATATTATGTAAATGAACTCGGAGAACGATAATGAGACTTTTAATGCAGCAGGTGGCGAGTCAAGTGCAAATTATATGATCTCTGAAAGTGGGGAGCAGCCTGAAGACAAAGGCAAAAAATCTGGTGTTGACACAATTACAGATAAAGTTAAAGAAAAGGTGACAGGAACAGGAAGGTCTGTCAAAGACACCCTTTCTGATACAATGGGAAAACATGATGATGTTAGCGGGACAGATAGTGATCTAGATTCAGCGCAGACTCGCCAAAGGGGTATAGGAGAAGCAGACTCGGATCCAAGGACCACCGGTCCAACAGAGAATCTACGACAAAAAGCTGCAAGAACAACAAACGAAGAGGAAGACTCAGAAGAGCCAGCTTAGTTTACTTTACTAGTTGGCTCTATTTTTGTAGGTCAAAACTTACATTATTAGTTATAACTATCACTAAAGCTATTGCTTCGGCTTCAGCTCCGGATTCATAATAACGTCTGTATCGTACATGAATAAAATTAATTATACAACCGTATTACTCTTTATGCATTCCAATAACGCTATACGTCTGTTCTTATATCCTATTCTATTCTTCTGGCTTTCTTAAAATGAATCCTAATATCTTTGAGTAAATACTCCTATTCTTTCCCTTTGAAATTGTCTGTGAGGTAACGGCAAACAATATACCCAACCCTGATGCAGATGAAGTTAGCCATGTAATATAGTTATTATCTAGTGGAGAACCTAACCCAGTCCATAACCCATATGTTATACGCAAAAATATAGTGAAAATACCTTGCCCTGTTCCCACAGCTACCAAGAACTTGCCAACATTGACTCTATTTACAGCAAACAATCCTGCTCCAACAAGAACAGTAATGCCACCTAGTTGGCCTAGTAAAGCTAGTAAACCGACTGGAAACAAGACAAAAGTAAGGAATTGTTTAGCTGTATAAAGAATGAGTTCGTTTTGAATTAAAGCATATATTGCTAAATTTGCCTTGTATCCAGATAACAGAAATAATATACCAGAGACAAATGCTATTCCAGCAGCTAGTGTATTTCTAGTGGTATTATACCGTAAAGTCTCAAACCTATCATAGAACTGTCTGTATGTTACTGCTTCTTCGGAGAGCAAGTGAAAGGAAGTAATGAGTTGTTTCATTTTTGAAAGAGTATAAGTCGACCTCGCTTCATAGGCTGTAATCTTTAATCTAATTCCTTTTTGACTTACCGACTCGGCTAAAGATCTTGGAATAATATATTTATCTAAAATAATAAAGCCTGTCATAATAACCATATAGTCAGACAGAACCTTTTTCAAAACACCAAGCTTTTTCCCATCAAGAGAATAGACTTTTCTATGAACGAGTTTAGACCAATTCGAGAAGGGATTATCATCACTCACATCTATACTCGTAAGGTTAAACGAAGGTATTAATGATTTGATAGTAGGTACTTGAAAAATGTTGTATGCTTATGGAAGAGCTTCCGAGTTAAAATATCATCCTCCACATTTGTTATACTGTGTTACTAAGAAGCAGCACTAACTCAACTTCCAAAAGTTTGGTACGAGATCTTGGGATCTATGGTCTAGAAAAAAAACATAGAGAGACTATTTAAAAGCGTCTCTAACTTTTACCTTAGCTTTGTTAAGCGTTTCAGAGCTAGGCTTACCTTCTGCGTGGTCTTCTTCTGTCTTGATTTTTGCCTCAGCGTCCTGACTGGTATTCTTTACCTTTTTTGCAATATCTGTCATCAAGTATGTATATAGATAACATGATTTAATACTATTTCAAGCCGTAGAAGAGAAAAGAAGAGAGTAGTGAAAACTACCTATTACTTGACTCTCCAACAACTTCCTTTGATGTCTTTTCAAATGTTCTTGCAGTATTAACTCCTATCCTATTGAATTCTTTCATATCATTTTTTCTACGTTGAATTGCTGTACTGAATGCTTCCATATTTGAGATCATTGCGTTGTTTCCTATTCGTGTTGCAGCTAACATATTATCCGCAAAGTTGCTCACAAACCTTGTATATACTTCAGCTGATCTACTTGGAGATACCCAGTTATTCCAATGTGTATCGTACATACTCTCGAAATACGGAGCCCATATCGACTGAAATGAGTTTATAATCTCTTTTTGAGAATCTAGGTAACTATCTGTAATTTCCTTTGATGCTCGTAGAGATTGCTCCTGATAATCATTTACTGCCTGTGTATTCCT
>JAICVW010000575.1 GCA_025935105.1 Nitrososphaeraceae archaeon | reverse complement strand
GTTGGTATATAATATCGATAAAACAAAATTGAGTCGTATGCTATCTTATGCTCTTCGTCATAATCCATATAAATACAAGTTGGAGATAGATGGCGAAGGTTGGACTTCTATCAACAAGCTGCTTATTGCATTGTCTTCAGACCACTATAATAACGATAATAGGATGATTGATCATATTATTACAAGACAAGACATTGAAGAGATGATTGCTTGCTCAAATAAGGTGCGCTTTGAGTTAAGGGATGATAAAATTCGTGCGCTGTATGGCCATTCTAATACCTTTACCAAAATGAATAAGATACCATCTAAACCTCCAGCTATATTATACCATGGTACAACTCCTTCTGCAATTAATAGAGTAATGTCAGAAGGTCTTAAACCTATGAACCGCCAATATGTTCACTTATCGACTGATGAGAATACGGCGGCACAAGTGGGAAAGAGGAAGATTAAGCCTTACACGAAGAGGCTTCTGGACTCAACAAATGTTAACTAGTTTTCGGATAAGCTCTAAACCAACTCCAATCGCAAATATTCCTACTTCTAATGACAATATTTTTATGGTATAACACGAACTATGTTTAGATGAATCAGTCAATCCTAGTGCTCCAAATAACGTTTTTGATCCTGATTCTTATATTCTTAGAATTTCCTTTGATTCCAAAAGCACTAGCACAGGAGAATATAATTGGTGGAAAAAAGGTTTCTCCTTCTGGAATCGATTGGAATACGTTATGTACTGATCTTAGTCAAATGAATATATTATTACAAACGTGTAACCACCTCGTCAATTCCAATGGAACTCTAACCCTCGCCGGTAATACAACTATGGGATGTATCAAAAGCATCCTAACTTTAGGCTTAGGTGCTATTCACCGTGGAACATCACCATCGAGTGCCATTTTTGGTCTTGGTTTACTTGCCCAACCCACAGGATGCGGTTATACTGTAAACATGAATGCAGTGGAGTCACTAAACCAGTTTAGGTTTCTTACAAACGCCTTCAATCTGCACTAAAATTCAGTTATGCTCCATCATTTGACATTTGTTAGAGCTTAAACGGGTCAAGTGAATTGAATGCTGCTTGTGATATACCCACAAATATCAAAGAAGTTCAGGCTATATCTTTACCGCAATTACTATACAGTGGTTACTATTGTTATCAGCAGTTGATGGTACTTGGTAGCCATGATTTGCAAAGCATTGTTTTGCATAGCTTAGTTCATAAGATAGCTTGTTGGTTGATACTGAATTTAGGTGGGCATGAGTCATAGTATGAGTTGCTATCACATTTCCATCGTGTTGTAATGCTGCGATGTCTTGCCATGTCAGAAGGTGGCTTTGAAACCATATTGAACTAGAATTGGCTTTGCTTATAGCACTTTAGTTTTATATGAGTCATCGAAATTTATCCTCATAACCTTGTTATTGGCAGTGGTATTGCCGGTACTGAAACTTGCACTACCAACGCTTTCGAATCAAATTACTATGACCTTCTATTAAGTGATATTAATATGCCATATAGGGATGGATTCCAGTTCCCTGAATTTGCCGCCTATTTCTGTCCGCTTTGCACTACATACACAAAATGAGAATTAATTGCGTCTGTTAAAGCAATATTATTTATCGATCAATTAGAAAAAGAAAGATTAATAGACAAACATAACTTTTCTATTAAGTAAAATTGTTAGGCTCTACTGATAAAAAGTCATGATCCTGTTATCATGTATCCTAGCGATTGTATTTCTGGTGTTTAATGATGTTTCAATTCGTGGATTGATGAGTTTACTTACCTCCGCCATGGTAGCAGCTGGACGAATATGATTAAAATATTCAGAATAAGCTTTTCCTATTTCTTCCCAATCGCCAATATTTGTCACATATACTCTGGTTCTGACGACATCTTTAAGAGTCGCACCTAGACCTTCCAATGCAATTCTAAGATTCTTGATTATCTGAACCGTTTGTAAATATGGATTACCTATTCCCACTATGTTACCTTTTTCGTCAGTAGCCGTAGTGCCAGAAACATATACAAAGTCTCCATATCTCACTGATCGAGAATAGCCAACTATTGATTCCCAATGTGTTCCAGATGAAAAGTTTTTCCTCTGCATTACCCGACTAACCTTCAATTGCAGTTCGGCATATTTGTCTTTTAGGCGTGACCAGTAAAGAAGTGTAAAAATTCATCTCATATTTTAAAGAACAGAAACCGTTAATTTCTGCTAGTTGTTATTCAACGCTGAAGGAAGGTTCGTTTGGTTTGCGTTTTGTTGTTACACATTTACATGCGATTGATACAGGCCTAACATGATAGTAGCAGAACCTGCCAATACGGACTATTTCTACAATGTTTATTAACGTGTTTTACCCGAATTTAACACAACAGATTAGCAATTGACCCTCTTGTTATTTGTTGCTAACCTCCACCCTATCTCCATACTAATCAGCGTGGGAATAAATCCACCCAATATTCAGATGATATTTTCAATCGTTTCCATGTTATAGATATTACAACTTTTATACATAAATTGTGCTAAAAATTACTTCATCATTCAGAAATAATACTGAGATCATAAGAGCTGCTTATACTTAGATAATAATATGAGAACTTGACATCATTTCTTGCTTAAATAATTTTAAATACATTTCCATTGCAGAAGTTATCCACAAGGTAGGGAGTGGTTGTTTCTAGTTTTTATTAT
>JAICVW010000346.1 GCA_025935105.1 Nitrososphaeraceae archaeon | reverse complement strand
CACAATAGACCTTCCCATTAGTTGGGGAACAAGAATAGCTGTATGATTTGTTATGTAAAAACTCTGATTTGGCAGCATTATAGCCTGTCTGGTACGATCCGAATATCATCAGCGGGGTGATGCTTATCATTAATATTAGTAAATGTATTGCAAACCAAAGGCAGAATCTGTTTCATTGGAAATGAAGAAACCTCCATACCCCAGACATCGTTCCGATACTTTGATCATCAGTGCCGTGACTGTTGGCATCCATATTACGAGTTAGATAAAATCTAATATTTATGGGAATTTAATCTCAGTACTGATGTTTGCATTAATGTCTATTAGATAAATAATTTTTGTATGATAACCATCCGAATTTTTTATATCTACACTTATCTAGCACAATATGAATACCCATTTTTACTGATTACTACCAGTGTTCATTGGTTTGTTTCGCGCGCTTGATGTTCTCAAAATTACAAACAGTTGATTGTTATTGCTCTTCTTTGATTTCCTTCCAAGTAGCCTCTGACAACTCACATATTCCTAAATATGTTTACGGTTCCAGAACCAAAGCCAGCATAATGATTATTTGCGGCTATGATCGCATGTTTTACAAATTCGTCTTATTGAATATTTCTAACATTATCGACCCAACTTCTGCTTCTCTGCAAGCCCGTGTACCAAAATCTCTTTACTTCCCTGACAGGATTCTCCATGCCATGTTGCGGATACTCAATATGGGTATGCTTAATTACTACCTGATTAGATATTAATAAGTAAAATATAATGTCCTCTAGTGTAATAACTTTATCGCCACTTATCCAATCCGGTTTTTGGGTATCATCTCCATCTCCTGGAACGATATGATTAGAATCAACACATTAGAGTGGGTGTTAAAGGTGACTGAAACGACAAAAATAGAATAGGAACCACTAATTTGCAACTAATCGATTGGATTGAATTCAAAAAATACGAGCTTTTAAATATTTTCGCAAAAATATGGGTAGCCCTAAGTATGTATGTATTGTGTGTTAGCTAGTCGTTTCAAACTGCTTTTATAACTGAAGTAAACATGCGAAAAATGATGCTAAAAATAAAGGAGTAGTTAAATAAATTAGCTGGCTTCAAGCTCTCTAATCTTCTGAGCAACTCCTTCTTTTTCTAGGTGGAAATATAAGCCCTCTATTCTAGCATTACCAAATTCTATTTGTAGCGGCTGAAAAGAAAGATATAGTATTACTTCATATAGCTTAGAGCGCTATGAGTAAAGATATATCGTTAGACAGAGATGAGGCATTTTTCAGTAGTGTTGGGGACACACGTATCACGACAATATGTGGTTATTGTGCTCAAGGAAGGACAGGACATGTCGTGGATATTCCTGTAACTGTTCACACGAGATTCACAAGAAATAAAATTGTAACCAACGATTACCAAAATCCAATAACACCAGGCCCGTCCGAATCTAGAATGATTGTAGCTACTGGTCCTGCTTCTTTATCTTCCAATCGGCTTGTTATATTTGCATTAAATGCCTAATCCACACATATAATGATCCGATAAATATAATGTCATCAGCTGCTGCCTACTGCAAGATTAATTCGGAATGTTTATTGAAAATCAACTAATCTTCCAAAGTGCAACATAAGCACACCTATTACACTCGAAACCAAGGCAATCCCAAAACTATACAACATCCTGGAAAATGTAAACATCACCTGCTTCCACATCTGAATCATGTGTATGGATACTATGTCTTTTCACCCATTTACTGCCAGAGTAGGTGTATACTCTGAAATCATGTCCATAGGTATCTAGTATTTCCCAGACCATTTTTTCTATATATTTATAGTTCTTATCCAAAAAGTTGTCACTATAGACAATTGTTGCCTTTTTTTCTCTTAAATCAATCCATGATTCTGCCATGCTTGTATGCACCCTAGCCTTGTCTTTCTGACCAATTACTTCTGGTGAAGTAATCAAATGTTGTTTTTTATTCATTCCTTTCATCCAGTCGGGCCAAGTTTCTAGTAAGATCAGTAGTAAGTGCAGCCGCCATTTTATTCATATCTTCCTTCATTATTTTCTGCATATCACCTTCACTTTCTCTTGTAACTTGCCCCAATGATACTGATACATCTTTTTGGTATGAATAGACTTCAAGGTGTCCAAAAAGTCATCCATCACTTGCATATAATTACCGTAGTGCAAGCGCAAAGATATATGTTTAGCATTCTCATAGCAATACCTAGGTGTTGCACTTACACGCCTAGGTAACAATTTCGCTAACAGACATGGGTTACACTTCTGCTGGGAAGTGTATCTCCTATAGAACTAAAAAGAAAATTCAATCTATTTCATGAACATGAATGGACTAGTAGCACTGTAACCGATATTTGTAAAAAGTATAGTGTTTCTAGGAAGACATACTACAAGTGGAAAAATAGGTATACCAATAATGGTATGGAAGGCCTCTATGATCTATCCAGAGTGCCACACACAATAAGGTACAAGGTAGACAGAGCAACAGAAGAAACTATCCTGGATTTGCGATTGAAGAGATTTGGCTGCAACAGAATAAGGTTTAGACTACAAAGATTAGGAGTGTGTTTGAGTAGTAGGACAATCTATAATGGAAGTAGTACAGACTGACAAGGACTGCGAGATCCAACGGATTATATATCCATCTTTTGTTTGATAGCTGGAATAGTAGTATCACTCCGCTAGATATAAAGTAGTCTTGTATGACTAGTTGGATCATTTGTGGTTGGTCTCTCATACCTTTCTTACAGAGGGTGGATAGATACAAAGCCTGTCGAAGTGGTACAACTTCTGGACGAGATTGCATGCGGGGACGCTGTTCAGCACAAGTGCATGCACAAACTCTCCATCGATAAAATCACCATAAAGTCACGTTGTGGTTCTGATAGAAGAATTGTAAGTTGAAGAGGAAACATGTGTTGGCAGTACAGGTCTTGATGAAGACAGTTGTAATCATCTTTGCCGTACGTTCCAATGATTGGCTATGAGTGCCAGATGTGGGTAGAGGGTAGCCCTAAGACTAGCAATTATATCTGGTAGTGGATAGCCAAAGTATTTACTCTCCTTGTCAAAATTCATGCTGCTCCATCACCACTCGGCTACGGAAAATACTGCCTTCAGAATATAGATTGACCAAGAGATGTGAGATATTGGACTACCTCCCATAGATTTCGACAAAGATATGTGCATTTAGTATGCGTGTGCTGCACCTGAATTTTTAAATATTAACAACATGCAGTCGGGTTTAAAGACTTGGCAATTCGGTTGTTTTGGGGCTGATCTGGAATTCAATCCTTTTGGTTTTAGTTCTTGTCTTTTTTCTTTACAACTTATATGCTGCGCATTCTAGCACGCGCAGCAAGTTTTGCTATTCTGATCGGCTCTGGAACAGAACCTTGGAGGGTAAAGCAATTAACAACCGTGAATGCCTCTTTTGAGCTTATTCCCCAGTATCGTACGAACAGAAGCTTACCCGTATTTAATTGAATTCTATCTCGTCGCCCTAGCTTGTGATACTGGTCTAATTTAAGCTTGAAGTCGTTGGAAAGGTGATGTTGTATAGTGCCTTCTAGTCCTTCGGAGTCTTTGAATGTAACCGCTATAACCGGAACTTTGGTTCTTTCTCTAAGTTCTTCACCATCTATCATGTTGTACATGCTGATAATGAGGCCATCAAGCATTATGCAATTAATGTCATTTCTCTTTAATGATCTATACATAGACAAGATGTTTTGTGTAGAATCACTTCCTCCAATTGTGACATTCCCAAACTCCATACCGTCAATTATCAGGTCCCGGCGCATTACTATCCCTGCAAGCGTGGAACAAACACTAGTTTTCTTGAAGCTTTCAGCTACTCCTAATACACGAATGCCTCTTTTCTCGGCATGAAATCTCATTCTAGCACCTCTTTTTTGGAAAGGAAAATATCATGTCTGTAACTTATATTCGTATATTCATCATCGAACTCTTTGTAAAAATATCTAACCCTCAATTCAAGATCTGCGCATAGCCATAGTTTTTGAATGGCCGCAAAGACTTGATTACTTTGCAACATAATGTTTGGCTTTTTGTGATTTGTAATATTGTAGATCTTTTGAGAGCCAGACAGATAACATTTTGCAATTAATGTAT
>JAICVW010000248.1 GCA_025935105.1 Nitrososphaeraceae archaeon | reverse complement strand
TAGATATTTCATCCCAAAATTGGTAGCAGAGTCTGTAAGTAAAAAAGGAATCGTATTGAGGATTACTACCTACGAAGCTCGTACGCAGTATTCCTATGCTAGAATGAGAAACTTTATCTCGTCTTTAAAATTGGTCCCAGAAGAAAATATAGAACGTAGGTCTTTTTACGACCGCTTCACTACGTTACGCCACACTACCAGTAATACTAGAAACAGATTTGCAGGAGCGATTGCATTTGTCTCTGGAATTCTGTTTTTGCTTTCTGGATATAAAGCGAATCTTGCGGTTTATCATCTCATTGAGAATGAAGCCAGAATCCATGCTACGGGAGAGTTGTTGATATTCATTCTATTCCCCATTGGAATTCTAGCTCTTCTAAGCCAGCTGGGAGGGATTACCGTCATTATGGGAGCAGTATTATTTGTAGCAAATAGAGTGAATATTGGAAAATTCCTTGTAATTATTGGAACTGGACAAGGATTGTTCACTATTGCTTTACGCATTGGCTCAGAAATCTGGTCTGGAAACTCGCTTCTTGCAAATAATTATGTTACATGGCTGACGACGTCTGCAGCAGGACTCGGTGTATTATTTGCAATAGTATCGCAGTCAGTATCAAAAGGGCAAGGAGATAGTATATATTCTAAGTTACTTGGGCTTCTATTAAAAAGGAATAACAGTTGACACTTTAGGACGCATTTTTGTCTTGTTCGTCTCACTCACCTTACCGGTTGGGCCACTAGAATTAGATGCGGTGTGATACGCAAGCATACTACATGCCATAATATGGATAGATTTAACAAATGGCAGAATAGAGATATGTTGTTAATAATAGATTCCTGGGTAATGTTATAAAGTTTAAGTAATAACAATTTCCAATATCTAGTAAAGAACCACATTAAACCTCGCATAAAGACAAGGGGGTAGTTCCAAAGTCAAATCGACTAATTGTAGTGCTAGAAACATATCTGTATTAAGACAACAGACAAATCTCAAAAGATGACGTAGCGTAAGCTACGGACATAGATGGATAGCAGAAACGGTGTTCTCTTCTATTAAGAGAACATTCGGTGAACACGTAACAGCTAGAAAAAATCCTCATATGGTAAAAGAAATCCTACTAAAAGCAACTCTATACGATATGTTTAATCGAATGACCTAACCTAACCCAACTTATCTAATGATTGGCATTTCAAAATCCCGATTAATCATCGACAAAGCAGCTATTGACATAATGCGGTATAGGAGGTTACTTTCCTTAATATAGAGTACTTCAGGTATGCAAGATATCAAGTAAGAAACTCGATATTATGGAACACGTAAAGGAATTTACAACAAAATAAGTACGTATTGTACATATTTTAAATCAGACGATTTCTTCTTAATAGGAGAAATTATCTACTTGCAAACGTTAGTTAGAATACTTATGCTATATGGTATAAACTCGGAATTATACTGGACTTGTTTATCTACCTGCTGTCGTAAGTGTAGGTGGCGGCGACTGATTTGGTTTCTGCTGTACATTTATCCTCAACCCCTAGCATTGAGGAAAATCCTTCTTTTATGATGTCGGCCACGTTTACTTCGTCTTCGTAAAGGTCTATTATTTCTACCGCTCATATCAGCTCACTTATCAATGCTCAATTCGTTCTTGATTTCCTTTTCTATCTCGTCTGCAATTTCATAAGTTGTTCTGGTTTCATTCTTGTTTTTAGGTATACGGATCTGATTATTCTTATTAGTCTTCACTAGATTTCGTATGTCACTGCGAATAGTTCCGTTCCGTTTGGTTCATCATTAGTCTTGTATGCCATAGTGGCCTTATTGACCCTCCCTAGACAAACAATGCAAAGTGCAAATTCATTATTAGTTAACTGTGGTATGAAGATCATCGAGTCCTAGTAGATCCTGGAAATGGAAAAGTGCTATCTAATAGCGCTGTGCAACGTAGGATGAAGGAGATGAGAGCACATGGCCTCCTTGGTCCTATGATGGGTCAAATTGGTCCTCCTTTCATTCATGATCATAGGAGATAATTCATCAAGAAAATCCTAGATCAAAAGTTTCAGTAATCACCCCTTTTTTTAGGTACTATCAGAAGGTAGCACCATTGAACTCATCTGGAAAGTATTTTAATATATTACTCCAAATTTTCTCATCGATTTACCTGTAGCTTGGATCATGTTCATTACACCACTGAGGTTTGAAGAGCTACCAAATGATCAATGGAAGCTATGAATATTATCTGTCCAGTACTAACTATAAAGCAAAGTTAGTGTTTAAAGAAGCTGTTGGTACTATCCGAAGCATGTAAAATTGGGAAATGCGATGAGTGCGATGGAACGATAGACGAAGGTAATGGATGGACCATACAATGTGAACATGAACATCATCTAAGTATGCTGCCAACTAGTGAGACTATGGACCAAACCACATTTGATGCTTAAATCGGGGGAAGCGAGATCCCTACTAATTTGGAAGATTCATCAGTACAAGCTAAACCTGAAGAACAACAACATCTAAAAACCGAAGTGCCGCAGCGAATACAAGAAGAAAACCTCCACCTTTTGCATTAATATCAAATAAATTATAAAAGTGTCCTTGGGAAATCTCCCTTCAATATAGAAAGATTTCACATATTTGAGATGTCTTTTGATTAGAGGCATATCTCAGACCATTGGCCGTAGGTATTTTAGCCTGGTACCTTTCGCAATGGTTTCTGACGATATAGATATTGTTGTATAAAAGCTTGATGGGCCGTGATTAGGATAGTATGGTAAAGCTGATAATATTTTCTAATCCTATATCTCATGGCCATATCGGATCTATAAATTAGCACATTTTTTGAGCCTCACGACGAGACGCTCCAGGAGCCAATATTATTTGTCAAATCGTCACCGTCACTAACCATGTATTCCATAATTTGGAATTATTCTGTCCATCGATCTGATAGTATATATTTATTGTAAATCAACGCGTTTTCACAAACACAATGAATGTAGGCGTAATCGGTCTTGGAATGATGGGGTCATCAATAGCTACTAGACTAGCTAGGAAAGGCCACAAAATTACAGTTTTTAACAGAGATAGGTCAAAAGCACAGAAGCTTAATGCAGCCAGAACAGAAAAGCTAACTATAGCAGATCAGCCTAAAGAGGTAGGTGATACTTCAGATATAGCCATAATTTGTGTAAAGGACTATCAAGCTGTGGCAAACGTCTCCCTTGCAATTGGAGGATTGATTGAGAGTTCTAACAGAGATCTCATTGTTATACAGTGCAGCACTATCTCTCCAGAAGAATCGAATAAACTAGCTGATATCTATTCCAACAGACAGATCAGGATGTTGTCTGTTCCAATATTGGGAGGGACAGCCGCTGTAGAAAGAGGGGAGATAACATTGATTGCAGCTGGCCCTAAGATAGTCTATGAGATGACTGAGTCTATCTTGAGGGATCTAAGCGCACAAATTTTTTACCTAGGATCAAATCACAGGACTGCAAGTGCACTTAAACTAGCATTTAATATCCATATCGCATTATTAGCATTAGCATTAGCAGAAGGATTAGTATTTTCTAAAGGAATGGGGGTAGATACAGATACCTATCTCAAAATTCTTAATTCCACATACTTTAAGACTGGAATAAGTGAGAGAAAGGGGCCAAGAATTATCAATGGCGATTATAATGCATCTTTCCATCTGGTGAACATGGTAAAGGACCTAGATCTCGCTCTGCAAACAGCATATACCTCAGGTCTAACACTTCCAACTACTGCTTCTGCTGAGGCTGTTTATAGGGCTTCGGAAGCATTCGGACTATCAATGATGGATTACACTTCTGTAGCATCTTATCTTCTAAAGCTAAATGGCTTCAGTACCTTCAGAACAGACAGCGAGCCAAAATGACATGAATAGAGAAAAAAGACAGAACAGAGAAGACAAGATGCATTATTCAAGCCAGGGAACACGGCGCCAAAAACAAAGTAGTAAAAGCGGGGTTTGAATCTAACACCAAAATACGGCTTCCCTCTTGTTACCAACTTATTGTCTACTGCTACCACGATGTTACCAGCCTGTTTTCAGCTGCTACCACCTGTTACCATAGAAATTAAGTCGTGCGAGAGATATCTTTCCCTATAGATATTGTAACGAAATATATTTCGAAAATTAAGTATCAGCCGTAGTGCATACGTGCTATGTATTATGTTAACAGCTAATGAGTCATTTGGATTGTGCAAGGAACAATCTAGCCCTAATCCGAGGCCTAGATTCATTGATACGATAGCTCCCTATTAAATAGACATATTTTATGACAGCCCTTCCTAGCAGAGCTGGGCCAACTAGAATATGGAAAACCATCAAAGGCAAGAATGTTAAAACCAACGATGGAAAAGATATTGGGAAGATCAAAGAGATATCTGAAAACCATTTACAAGTAGAACAAGGCAAAGTACACAAACACAGCTTCTGGGTTCCTAAATATGTGGCTGATGCCTTTGATGGGAGAGTACTATGGCTTTTGCTAAGTGAAGAAGAGGTAAGAGAGAGATATCAATATGGTGCTGAACCACCAGCAGAAGAACATTATACAAGTGAATTTGAGAGATTTAAGAAAACAGCATATGGACAAAAACTAAGCTACGCATCAGATTTTAATGAGAATATTCGAGTTGTAGAAAATTACAGCAATATCAGAGATTTACAAAGTACAGCTAGTACGCAGATTCCAGAGACAGTAAGTGGGAAAGAAGAGGACCGAAAAGAACAAAATATCAAAGACATAGAGACAACAAAGACAGAAAGTATTCAGTCAACAGAGTATCACAGTAAAAAACAACCCATCAATACAGATTCTCCTGGAACTAAAAGCACAGCCCAACCAGTCCAACCAATTGTGATGGCTTCCAAGTCTACAGAATCAGAAGTAGCAGCTGAAGAAGTAAACCAGAAGAAGAAAGATAATAACAATAATTTCAGTTCCAGTCCCATTAGAATACCGACATCCTATACTAAGCAAGAAACACCCCACGTTGAAGTTATGCATGGTAATGGTGATGGAGATAGTGATAAGAGAAATCTACCTGCAGATCGAAAAGAATCTGCAAGTCCTGTTAGAGTTACCTCAAATGTACCTACTCCGAAACAACCAACGACATCCACACCCACGCCCACATATACATCTACATCTACATCTACATTCACATCAACTACCATGGACAAACCAGGAAAT
>JAICVW010000345.1 GCA_025935105.1 Nitrososphaeraceae archaeon | reverse complement strand
CTAGAGTTCGATATATCAATGGAAGAAACACATAATATTTTAGATAAATTTGCTAAATCCAAAGTCACGCTTGTAGTCCTGCACATAGATCTTGTAGATTCTACAAAATTAGCTATGACTCTGCCCGTTGACAGGATTACAACAATAATCCAGGCATTTACTCGTGAAATGTCCAGAATGATAGAAGCTTATGGAGGCTATATATTAAAGTATATGGGAGATGGAATTCTAGCCTTCTTCCCTGTAAACATAATAATTAATCCGTATTTGCCATGTATAAATGCGATAAATTGCGGTAGATCAATGATCAGAGTGGTACAACAAGGGATAAATCCAATTCTTGATCAGAATGGTTATCCAGAGATGAGTGTACGTATTGGAATAGATCTTGGAAGTGAGAATGCGATTTTACAGTATGGTTGGAAAACCCTTTCTATTCCTAATGACAATAGTGGCAACATAAAAACACGAATTCCTTATTATGACATTATCGGCTACACTATTAATGTTGCAGTCAAAATGACTGGGCTTGTGAAGCCTAATCGACTAGCAATTGGCCAATTAGTATATGAGGCACTTGATGAAAGGCAAAAATCTGCATTTAAAATTTTGGATATTGATTCCACTCTATGGAGTTACATAAGTAGCAGGACTGGAATAATTTACGATGTATATAGTAGTATCTAAAAACAGACACTGTAGAAAGAAGTTAGTACAATACTCTACAGTGCACTATAGTAGTCATGAGATAACCTGATTTTCATGACACCAATTTCAAAAGTCCCAGCACGTTTGGTTGAATATGTAGTGTGGTCTATGTAGTTTTACCAAATATTTATTCAGTAACACTAACGATCAGTTTGTAGCTATAAAATAGGTCAAATAAGGTTTTCGTGAGCTAGATACATTTGATTGACTCCAGACTTTTTATCTATGATATTTTTATCTGCATTTTTTATTGACTGGATTTTTGTTATTTGACTCCTCCAGGTTATTTTCTCTAGCCCATCCAACTCTAATATTCAGCCTTTTGATTTTATCATCTCCTTAAACCTTCAGTTTTTTGCAATTAGATTGTATTGATATTATCTGACCAGAAGGGTTTTCTCATTTATTCGCAAGACCATGTGAAAAAGCTAATTTCAATGGTCTTGAGCACAAAATATTGATCATCATCAGTTATTTATTCTCATGCATACCTATTGTTATAACTAATAGTTAGTCATCCAATGGTCTAAACTCACCTTTGGGATCATAGATACAATTCTTCCCTGACCCTATTTACTAGTTCAGCCACAGCGATAGGTTTATGAATAAAACACTTTACATCCACTGCAACTTTGTTTTGTTGTGGAGAGGCGGTGCTATCTTGGTATTGTCTGCCTCCATTTTCAAAATAGATCTCGTACGCTGTAATAAAGCATACCTTGACCTGTGTATCCACTTCCTAAGTTCTGCATACAATTGAAAGCCATTCATTTGTGGCATTTTATAGTCTATTAGCGCAAGGTCATACTGACCTTGTTTGAAGTTTGACCCAGGCCTGTGCCTGTGTCAGATTTAGCTGCGAATTTTGAAAATATCCTCGGGTAGATCTCAGGATCTATGCCTTGGCCAGTATCTCGTACACTAATGATAGCATTACTGTCTTTTGTCTCCACGTCTACTCTTATTATTCCCACTTTGGTGAATTTGATGGCATTACTTACTAGGTTAGAAACGACTTGAGCAAGACGACTTTTATCCGCATCTATTCTAATATCTCCATCAGGAGGTTCGAATACTAAATTAATGTCCTTGTTTGCTGTCTTGATTTCATTTCTTTGGTCTTCAATAATCTCTGAAATTAACTCTTTGAGATTGGCTTTCTCTATATTCAATTTTAGTGATTGTGTCTCGATCCTAGTGACATCGAGTATATCCTTTGTGAGCCTTTGAAGCCTTACAGCATTTCTCGATATTGCCTGAATCATTTCGTTTTGTTTTTCTGGATGTCTCTGTATTAAAGTAGAATATCCTAGTATAGCCTGAGTGGGTGTTTTCATTTCATGGCTTGCTATATTTATAAATTCATTTTGCATTTTGTCATGAGTTTTTAATTATTCGTTAGCTATTGCGAGCTGTTTATTTGATTTTGCCAAAGAATCGTTTGCGTGCTTTAGCTCTCCAGTTCTAGCGTTTACGACAGCTTCTAATCTTCTATTCCATGAGAAAACCAAAAATGCTATAATAAATGCCACTGCTCCTATTATCGTTATTATTAATAT
This sequence comes from Nitrososphaeraceae archaeon, assembly GCA_025935105.1. Lineage (GTDB taxonomy): Archaea > Thermoproteota > Nitrososphaeria > Nitrososphaerales > Nitrososphaeraceae > Nitrosopolaris. The sequence continues at coordinate 1,900 of JAICVW010000345.1, read as the reverse complement.
TGTAAGGGATTGTTGCTGACCAACTAATGTACTCGCATCCCTTGCCAGGGTATGTTGGGCAGTAATGTATAGTGTTAGAAAATTTTTTCCGTTAACTACTACTGGTTGATATGCTATAGTATTCACTTTGCCATTAATGGAAATGTCTGCAGATCCTGTATTTCCTTGTAATGATTTTTTTAGTAGCTCAGTTAACAGAATTCTTGATTCGACTGGACGTAGCAGGGATGAAAGTACGGATTGAAATTTATCTCCAAAAACATTCTCACCAGCATATTGTTGACCGCCGGTAGCATATAGAATGACCCCGTTTCTATCTAATAATCCAATAGTACCATTAAATTGTGCGAATAATTGATTTTTTAAAAAGTCTCCTAACGCTCCTAATCTAACAGAAGCGACTACCAGACCGGTGAATGTTCCACTGCCATTATCATTTATAAAGTTTGCTGTCATATTGACCACAGGATATGAAATATACAATCGGGGGATTCTGTCATTAGACGAAATGAGGCTGCTATAATATTCTGTGTGGGTAGCCCCTGGGACAGTAAAATAAGGTCGATAGCTGAGGTTAGTTCCCTTGTATTTCTGATATGTACTTTGGTTAATGTTGCTTATCCAATTTATCTTGCCATCTCGATTGAGCCACATATAGAAATCTGTTAGATTGCTGGAGGAGTGATGCCTGGTATTAATAACGATGTCTGCCCTATGGTACTCGTTATTATGCACTGCAGGGGATTCAGCAAGTGTTTGTACAAGGGCGCCGACTGTTCCAATTTATTTGCTAAAATTTGTGAGATATCATGTACTTCGATTCTGGTGTCAGACCTGACTTCATATGCCGCGATGTCAACAATATTGTTAGAAATAAGAATAGAGTATTGATATGACAAGATTGACAATATTGCTGCAATGCCTACTATACCTACTAATATGATGATATTGGCGCTGAGATTGCGTTTCTTACTTAACAATGGAGATGTACCCTCTTTCTTTAACCAAAACACCAGCTAATATCATCCGCTAGTGAGATAACTGTGCGTCTTCTATTTATTTGCCTCTGATTTGTGTATTTTCATCTTCCTAGTCAAAATTTATGCTGCAAGTATGTATAATCTAAGCAAAAAGATTATGGAAACATATCTTGGAAAAGACCCAGATTCTAAAAAAGCATTAGAATTTCTGTGCCTTATCTAAGGCGGCGAAGTAACTCACTATGACGTGCCAAATGAAGGGACAAAAGATTCAAATATAGACTCCATTTTGGAGGAGGAACAAAAGCATCTACTTCTCTGCGCTCAATTAACCAAGAAGAATACTATTAAATTATCATCATTATAGCATGTTTTTTTGTTTTGCTTACAGCATGTAGTTCAATAAGACAGGGATAGGACTTTCAAACACCTATATGAGATTATAATTTCGCTAATGTCATACATCCTCATTCTTTCCAAAGAATACATCCTTCTGAAAAGTGCAAAACTGCTTCATCTCAGAATTTGGCTGCCACTGTTTTCATCATCAACATAACGGCATTATCATTTTATTTATTTTATGGCAAGTATTATTACAAATATTGCCTTAAGCCAATCTAAATGATTTTATATCATCATTTCATATTTTGTAATTTGATGTAATCTTTGGATTCACATTTCTGATCAACATTTACTAATGGCTCCAAAATATCAAAGGATAAGATTGCCTCAATTTTACTGGAGCAGCATTTTGTACACAGCTCGCCTCGCAATCCTAGAACCTTTGAATGGGTGTTAGTAGCAGATGTTGGATTGGTGTTAGTAGCAGATGTTGGATTGGTGTTAGTAGCAGATGTTGGATTGGTGTTAGTAGCAGATGTTGGATTGGTGTTAGTAGCAGATGTTGGATTGGTGTTAGT
>JAICVW010000270.1 GCA_025935105.1 Nitrososphaeraceae archaeon | reverse complement strand
GGCCACCCGCGTCTCAACCAATTTATGTTTCATTTTCGCATTGTTTAAATCCTGGTTGCCTTTAGACTCCTTCTCAATTTCATGCTTGGAACGAAATATTCTGCCGTAAGCCGTAAGAACTGATGCTATAACACTAACCAACAACCCCGCAATAAGAACAAAATCCATATTAGACTAAGCTAGAAAGTACCGATCAAATATTTCACTATCGACGAGATTTGTTATCCTTATTTCTTATTAAAGTAACCCATCATTTAGTACTCTGTTCGTTTGTTAAAGTCATATGTACGGCCCAGCTAAAAATACACCTGAGAGAATGGTTTCAGTGGTGATTCTCTTTGATTTATAGCTGAAGATGGTGGTTGCCATCTTCTCGTTCTTAGTTTACTTCCAAATTTAGTCAACAAATATCACATCGCACCCTGTGAACGCGAATTGTTAGCAGCTTTCCTAACAGTAGCACTCAACACAATCAGTTCGGCAAACTCCCAAGGTGGCGCCGCTAAGAACATGCCGAATGCTACTGGTAGCACAACCAAGAAGGCACCGTTTCTGCCAAAAATGCTGCTAGCGGTAAATAGCAATACTGCGTCTATAGCAATATCCTGAACAATTTTCCTTTTTGTCTTTCCTTAAGCTCCTGTTTGTCTTATCATTTGGCTGATCCTAGCATATCTCTCATACTTGAGCTACAGAAAAGCGCTTATCTTCTGGTCAGCAATATATTCATAAAATCACTATCGCCGCACTTACAACTGTTGTCCATAAGCCGTCTTTATGTCCTTGGGCAGATTGGGTAAAGTTATGTGTCTTGTATATCTTGCCCGAAAGCTTCCATTGTTCTTCTCTTTTGTCCCATGTCAAACTAGGATCATCTGGCAAGCCGATTGTTGTCGCGAGCATTTCCATTGCCATGTCCTCTGCGTAATCGCCTGCTCTTTGAGCTGTCTCACCAAAAGAATGGTGCTCAGAAAGGTATCCATACTGAGATTGATCTGCTGGTCTTGCCAAACCAATTGATGCAGCAATCAATCTATTGGGCTCATTGGTGGCAGACTTGGCCATGACCGTAAATGCGATTTGCCCAGGTAACAGGTGTTTTCTTCCATCCTCTCTTGATATTATCCTACATTGTGGAGGCATTATGCTAGAGACGGATACAAGATTCAGATCACTTATAGCAGCGTCACGCAACGCAAGCTCGAAGCTAGTGAGATAGTCTTTATGTAATCCCTTACCCTTTGTGAAGAATATCATCTTTGCTACAAATGATAATGGATCGGGACGTGATTTAGTTGTATTATTTTCATTCACCACAATTTTCCAGTCTTGAATAGGACAATATATATTTAGAACCTTTCTGTCGTAGAAGTGCCTTCATAGGCTAGCTGGGACAATAAGTAAATGTTTTAGGTATAATTTCTTTCAATTTCTCGCAAAAGATAAATCAGATTCACATTATCCGATTTGTATTATATCGATAAGTTTGCTGCCAGCTTCAGTTTCTGCGTCCATCTCTAAACCACATATGTGAGTGCCCTCTACAAGACCAACCAGAAATGATTCGCGGCACATATTATAACTAAGAACAAACAAAGTATAAGCGATAGGAAGCATTCGGATTCTCAATGGATGTTCTGGAGGAGGAACAGGGGCGAATGAATCCCGTATTTCAAGAGACTCTATGGGAATGGCGATCTTTTGATAGACTCAATCCAGATATTTACAATAGGATATCTAGTCTTCCAATAAAAGCTGGAAAGTCGACTAAAATGTTGGATCAATACCTCTGTAAGGACGGTTGTGAAGTAAACATCAAGCTGAGAGACGAAGATCTAAAGACAAAATTTTCTTTCCAAAACTGCTACTGGCATAGCACAATGGACTACGGTAATTTACAATTTTCCTATCTCTGCCGATGTATTTAGTAACCTAACTATCGCTTTAAAGTAGGACATCAAGGGAAGAGAGGTTGAAGATGGCAAGCACTTATTATCAATATTATCTCTTGCTTAAGTCAATTAAAGTAATAAGCGTACAAAAGCAACTGGAATCGCATATGTGGCCGCCTAATAGCAGAGATGCAGTAACAATAGAGCTTGCAGAAATCACAAAACCAGAACATATGATATCACTCAGTATCGAACATCAGAGTTTGAAAATGGTGGTAAAAGCATTAGAGTATTTACATCCTGCCTCCCCTTCTATTGATGGTTCTCAATTACGTTGACTGCCTCAGGGTCTGGGTACAACAAGGAAGGCTATTCTGATAATGCACAACAAATACTAACACATATACCTGTCTGTCATAATTAATAATGCTATGCCATCATTACTACTTACTAATAAACAGTTTGCGGCCAAAATAGAAGAAAACATTAAGAGAGTAGAAAGCAGAGATAGCGATTACATCAAGGACTCAAATGAAACTAACATACATGATATAAGAACTGCTGTCAGAAGACTAAATGCATCGTACAAATCTTTACCCAAGAAATTGCGGCGTAAGAATAGAATTAGAAAATATATGGCTACCTGTAAACGACTTTTCAAACTAAATAGCCAGATTAGAGATTACGATATAATTGGAGAAAAATTGCAAAAGTACTCCTCTGAATCTGTGTATAAAAATATTGCAGACATATTGAAAAAAAGAAGAGAAACTAAATTAGCTACCGCAAGGAAAGTGGCTATGTCATTGAGAGAAAGGCATAGACTACATATTGAAGAGAGTGACATATCTCCAAATAAATTGGAGGCGAGGTTTACTAAGGTAGTAGCTAAACTAGTAGAAAATATAGAGCTGGATCTTCCTGTAGTGCTGACAAATGCAGATAAAATTAAAGAGTTGCATGAATTGAGAAAGAATTGCAAAAAGCTTCGTTATTTATTAGAGATGATCCCGCATCAAGACAGTAATAGCAATGATAAAAGTGTTAACGACAAGGATGTACAGGCCATGGTTACTGCGTTGGAAGACATACAAGACATTCTAGGTTCTATACATGATAATGATACCGCGATATCTTTTCTCAAACAATCTATCCGTAGGAAGAAGGGGGTTAGTCACATACTTCGTGACGAAATTTCAGACAGAGCTAAAAAATATGAGGATTTAATTCAATTCTGCAAGCGAAATCTCTCTGACAATACCCACAACTTTCTTAAACAGATAGCACTCATGGGATGAACAGTAAGAAATAACACGAACAAGTCCAAATTAGAAGAGTGATATAGAGTGGCTTCCCCAGATGTACTAGAACCAGGGACAAACCCACCAGACGAGATTAACGTAGTCATAGAGATTCCGAAAGATAGTAATTTCAAATACGAACTCGATTCAAAAAGTGGTGAAATATCTGTTGACAGGGTGCTCTTTCCTGCGATGTTTTATCCATTAAATTACGGTTTTATTCCTCAAACAAGAGAAAGTAGCAGCATTAATACTAAATCTGACCCTATTGATGTATTCATACTTGGAAATTATTCCTTGTATCCAAGTCGGTTATAGGTTGCCAACCTGTTGGTGTATTATTAACTTAAGATCAAGGAGGCGTTGATTCAAAGATAATCGCAGTTCCATTGACAAAAATTGACCCAACATTCTCGACTGTAGAGGATATTGACGATGTTCCTGAATATCTCAAAGAACAGCTCAAGCATTTTGTAGAACATCATAAGGATCTGGAGGAGAAAGAAGGAAAATACGTGGAAATAAAAGGCTGGAAAGGAAGAGAAGCTGCAAAACTAAAGATTACCGAGGCAGTGGAAAGGTACAATGGAGAGGTCAGAAGCTGATTTGCAAAAACTATCTCTTCATATTTATAGCTGAGACACTCCCAGCCATCTAAATTCATCACAACAGGCTAGACCCGCATGTGCTAACCGTCTACTCTAGCATGCCTTTACATACATCGCCTCGTTTGCGAAATCCTGTTTATAAAATGTCCCTGCCCTAGTTTAATTAAGATCCCGATTATATTTCAGTTCCAGCAAGAAATGTCTTCAAAATTCCTCAGGATATAGGTTGGGATATTGCTGCAAGCTTACCTGTAACCTCCTTGACTCCATATCATGCCCTAAAAGAAACATCACTTAAAATAAATGAATATCTACTCGTGTTTGGGGCATCAGGCAATACAGGAATGATAGCGGTACAATTAGGTAAGAAAATGGGGGCGAAGGTCATAGCAGTTTCCAAGAATAACTGGGTGAAAACTGATTTAGGAGCAGACTACATAATCAATGATTATGACAAAGTGGTGGAGCAGGTAAAAAAAATAACCCAGGATAAGATGGCTGACGTAGTCATAAACTCACTGGGTGTTGGAACATGGAATAACAGTTTCTCATCTGTGGGTATTAATGGAAGGTTGGTAACATTTGGTGGTTTGACCGGTGCAGATGTCAAGTTAAATGTTCAATCTTTGTACTTGAAACAGATTAAATTAATTGGTTCTACTGGTGGTACCAGAAAAGAATTACAAGAACTTGCAGATATGTCTAAGGAATTAAAGATCAAAGTATGGAAGAGATTCAAGCTTGAAGATGTCAGGGAGGCATTACGAGCATTATTTGCAAAGGAAAGAGATGGTAGGATTCTCTTAGATATCTAATCACATAACAGCAGACATGAAAACACGACACTGGTACAGAAACAAGAAGCACGGATACATTAGCCATACTAGTCAAGATGTAACCCTGAAATCCGGCTATACTCCTTTCCAAACAAGAAAAGGACTGTCAAAAGCTTGGGTTGGATACACAATAGCAAAGAACAGGGGAGAACATGACAAACTGAAATATTATGCATCTGTTATCCAAAAATTGCAAAGAGAACTGCTTGATGCTGGAATTACAAGTCAACAATATCTGGCAAAATTTCCGCATAGAGATATCGATGAAAAATAATAGTGGTTGATATTGGTAATGCGCCGAAGGCTATAGAAAGTAGTCCACACCCAACAG
>JAICVW010000674.1 GCA_025935105.1 Nitrososphaeraceae archaeon | reverse complement strand
CGTGGAAAGATTCTTTATTTGGATGGCTCAAGAGTTTCAGAAGAATCCAGACACGATATGAAAGACTAGCATCACTCTATTTAGGATTCATTCAACTTGGCTGCATAATGATCCTAATGAGACTTTTCAGATGAGTTCAACGTAAAAAATAGCTAATTGCTGTTATTGTTTATCAAATAATATTATTTATGCAGGAGGCTGGCCATTTCTTATATGGAAGGTTGTACCTATCCAAACTATATACCAATCATAATACTTGAATTAATTTATTTATTTTTGTTTTTATTCTGCAATTGAAGTCCACTCAACTGTAAAGACAAAATCAAAGCTGATCTAAGGGTCATAGCTTCAGTCAGATCCTTCCAATGAAGCTAACTTAATTTGATTACTGTGTCTCCTCATTTTCTCATTTTATATCGAAATAATCCCAAGAAATACCGTTAACAATCTGGCACCCAACTCTATCTCGCCACGATTGGCAAAAAACTGATGATTGATCTCAGTCCTTTTTTGGGCAAACTAATTCAGGTCAAAGGTATCTCTTACTGTTTTCGGTTTCAGCATACTCAATTGAGGCTTGTTTGATTTCTACTCTACCATCATCACTACCACCGGTATCGATCTCATAGTGAAAGCACCTTACATGTGTGAAGAGCAGTGTTTTATGAGGGAAATATCTAAACAGACAAAATTCTTATTGTAATACTTAAATGTGGAATTTTATCTATGTGCTAGAGGCTAGCGAGGCAAAGAAATTCAGAACAAGTCCACTGTAAAATAATAATGCTAATATAATAACAACTGACCGAACCGCAGTAGAACTAGCATTTGAATAAGTTCCAGTTTATCTTTGATATTATATATTAATTCACAAATAATAACTCTCATGAGCTCGATATCCCTAGATTAGGAACATATTCATAATTGGCCTAATAAAAAATGGGAGTGATACATTAGAAATGTCATTAGTTTATTGGTCAACTATTGCAATAATACTTTCTATGAGCTATTATATTGTGCTCAGTATGCTTTCCTTCCCATTCCTACCTTATGAGGCAAAAGCTGTTGAGACTGGAACATCACTTTCTAGTTCTCTTCGTGCCACGTCTACAATACATGTGCATACAATTTCATCTTCCTCATCTTCTTCTCAATCAAATAATAGTACCACTAGTGGTTGTATCAATTATGATCCGTCTACAAGGACAATTACTGTCAGCTGTACAACTCCTACAAGACTCACGGATGTTAATAATGCTCTGAATGATAATGGCATTCTAGCCAAGCAAACTCCAGATGGCACATGGTTTCTAAATGCAAATCTAGTAATTTCAAAAGGGGCTGTCTTTCATATTGATTCTACAGACACTAAATGGCTAAAGATAAGCTCAAAGGTTGTACGAGGTGCTGGTACTACTGCTAAATTGGGTCCGGCATATTGGATTGATGTCCACGGTAGTCTAAAGATTGATTCAGTAAAAATAACATCATGGGATCCAACAATGAACTATTATGCTATCACGAATGGATCAAGAACTGGCACTGATGTGTTTATTTTAGGGGCTCCTAGGCCATCTATAGTAGTCGAGAACAATGCTACAGGGACTACCAATATCACAAATTCAGAGATCGCGTATTTAGGTTTTGAACAAGGTAAGCATAAAGGTGGTTCAGGACTTAGCTATTATCATGGAGGCGATGGAAGTATAATAAAGAATAATATTATCCGTGAAGTCTATTTTGGACTATATACCTTTGGTGTTGGTCATATGATTGTCGAAAATAATATTATCAGAAACTTGACCCACATACAGGAACACATGATATGATAATTCGAAACAATACAGTTTATGATAACAACGGGAGTGGAATAATTTGCTCACTTAATTGTTATAATATATTAATCGAAAATAATAAAGTTCACGATAATGCGGAGAATGGCATAGATTTTAGTAGGAATATGTATAACTCAATTGCCAGAGACAATACAGTT
>JAICVW010000031.1 GCA_025935105.1 Nitrososphaeraceae archaeon | reverse complement strand
TTTAAACGGAGTACAGACAGTGAATTTAGACCTTAACAGGTGTCCTGATAAAACTAACTTGACAGCTGTTACGAATTATTTAACTCCAGTGATGTTCCTCATACTAGTAGTTATGCCTGTTATATTTATACTATAGTGGGATAACATGTTAGGCTCATTAAGACATGAGTATTTGGCAGTTATTTTATTTTGTCCTAGTTTGATGGTGGTGTGATTCGAGCCAATGATAAAAATCCACTTTGAATAATCGTTAGAACCATGTAGACCATTAGCAGTTGCGGTTCGATATGGCTCTAACCCGTTTACTATTACAGAAACATGACAATTTATCAGAGTAGCATTATGATTGCCAACTGATATCCCAGATATTTCAAGATCCCCTCCAGCAGGAACTTTTTCACCCTGGGCTGGTGAAGTAATTCTTACATTATGCGTCTTTGAACCTATTTGCCCATCTGCCAAATTCGTCAAGACAGCAGTGGAGAAGATTAAGAATGTCAATGCTGTACAAATCAAATTGAATTCGATTTGTCTATATCGTATCGTTGAACAACTAATGGACATTTTTACCATTAGGAAGAAATAACTACCTCTATATCTATAAGAGATTCTGTTCTAAGCTATCTTATGACAAATACAGTCAAAACGTAACGATATTCACTGTTTGATCAAATCGAATTTGTGTCAGGAGGTCTGAGAACTATTGCGTTTAAGTTTTAGATCCGAGAGATATTTGAGTGTATCCATATAATATGGATTATTATAAGTGTTAATAGCAGATTACAAATGGCCGTTATCATTCTAGCTGGAGGAAATAAACTCAGGTTACAATAATTAGATTAAAATGGAAGTTATCTAAATAACCCAAGGTCTTCCTTGGCGAGAACAGAAGAAAACTCTCTTAGATAATCACAATCTCATCTAAAATTTTTTCCAAAATATAGCACCTGTGCAATATTAAACTTATCGACTCACAAAAGGAATACGAATTAATTTGCGAAAAAAGGAGATAAAATGACGCGCGACAATAGTGGCATCTTGTCTACGACTACAGTATGGGCAACAGCGTTACTCCCCCTGAAGGAGGTTCATTTGTTCAATAGTACTTAGATAGTAGGGAAGCACATAATAATGATGATTTATAGTGGCAGCGAATTTTTTCGAAATGGAACAATGGTAGTAATACCTCTATCACGACATGTTTCAGAATGTTGACAGAATTGACGAAGGCCAGTGTGCTCCTACTGGTCAATCTATGAAATGTATACCGACAAAGATTCGGGACTAATATTCGCAAGGCTAGTCTCGAAGCGAAAAAGAATCCTGTTAATAGACGACGAAGAGGACATAACCCTCTCATTGCGTCTGGCCTTAGAACACAATGGGTTTAAGACGGATTCATATACTGACCCAGTGTTAGCGTACAAGAATTTCAGAAATGGTCTATACGATCTGGCGATATTGGATATAAAGATGCCAGAAATTGATGGATTTCTTTTGTACCAGAAAATAAGAAGGACAGCAGCAGGGAGCTCAAGATTTGCTTTCTAAACGCTAGTGAATATATTCACGAAGAGATTAGAAAAAAATATGGACTTGATGGCTTTAAGCAACAATCTTTCTTAAAAAAACCAATTGAAATCGAGGCTTTGATTCAAGCAATAAACAAAATATTGTATTCTGAATAGACAGATGGACTAGGCCCTGTGAATACATCGAAGATGCTACAAATCATTCGAATTATGAATGACGTATATATCGATTTTCTTCAGTATAACATGAGACAAATTTAGGTTTTTGATATTCTACTCATTATGCTGATCTGACCTACATTCGAGCCGGATGTACATTTTTATTATTACTGCTGACTATAAATGCGAATCATGTAGTAAGCTTGCTGTATATGTAAAGACTAAATACGGAACCGAAAATGGACCGTCTTGCGATTTTTACGATTTAGACAATGCAATTAGAGCAGCAATTTGGCCCGCTGGAATTTGACCCCGTCATTTATACTTGCATCCCTATTACTGCTCTGAGATTGAATCTAAACCTTGCCATATGTCACCTTACCGCATAAATTTCTGCAATTCAGGACGCTCCAGCAACATGAGCCTCTCCAATCTCATGTATTGGTCCTAATGATGCTTCAGCGCCTGTATAATCTCCCATGACTTCCAGGACAAAATCAAATTCATTCAGTCTTTTGAGAATTTTCAAGTGTCAATCTCATATGCGTTACATAATGGGTACCATTGTCATATATTGCAGAAACCATACCTGTAGTATTTAATATATGGTCTCTACATGCTTGAGAGTCTGTATCCTTTTTTGTGAATACCTCGACCGTATACATCAGAGGATACCCTTCAGTTCTCCTTACAAGAAGATCACGTACAAGGTCGGTGCCGACTTTAGGAAGAACCTCTCGATATGTGGCTTCCATTCTCTCATGCTGTAAGATTAACCTTTGAATTTCGTAGGACTCTTTGGATATTGCCTTTCCTTCTGGACTATCTATGAGTGATGTCATACCGTTCACTTTTCCTTTCCCCAAAATGGGGGACTTATTTTATTCATACAAAGTTATGGGCTAAGATATTCTTTTACCTTAGTGAATAACGTGTGTGATAAATAATATATGGTCTTTATTACTTGACACGAAAGCCAAGGCCAAATATTATATATCTTGGTTCATTGAAAGAACCATGCAATTTCCAAACTACAATATCTTACAAATAGAATAATAAGACGTTAAACTATAGTGGCACGAAGATTACTAATTATTTGTTTCTTCCATAACTTGTCATTCTGGCCTGAAGCATGCTTGAGGAGTACACTTTTGATATTATTGTTGTCTATCAGAGTGTCAATAATGCGCTTGTATTCTTCAGCATAAGCATCTTGATGAGCGATTGAATCGATTGCTTTGAGCCTCCGACAATCCTCTATGGCCTGTCCAATTAGAGTGTGAGACACGTAAACGACTTTACCCAGTGATGTAAGCAAACCCCTTTTTTTCTCATTACCAGCCCTGCGTATCAACCGACTCATTCTTGAATAATACTGCCTTTCGGTGAGACCAAGCCTGATCTTTATATCACTTGTATCAAGCGACAACCCAAAAACGACCATATTAAACAGCGCTAACGACTTGTCATCCGAGCAGCGTCCGCAGTACTTAAAGTATTCAACCGTGCTCTATATTAGAATAAGGTTATACAAAAGTCTTACTCTCTGGAGGGGCATATGCTGGGGCTACCCTTTTCATTTTTTATTTCTGTACACGTCATTAAGTGTCAGCAACCAATCGCTACTCCGGCTTCGGCCTGGAACCGTTAATATTTTTTGGACTATGTTGGCGTTGTGATCATACCACGCTACTTGCAGCAGCTGCTCAATCTGGTTCTATGATTTCAATTGGTTGGATAGCCATGTTACGCTGGGACTTCGACAATGTTAGCCGCCGCTGATCCTTAGTAAGTGATAATTATTGATACCATCAGACTGGCGGTACCTCGGATCTCTATGAATCTGCTCTGTGGACCGAAGATTACAAGCGATGTTCTTTAGGTGTTTGTGCTATGGATTTCTTTGATTGTATGGGGCTGGACATTGATGCGGGTCACTGATTGCCATCTCGGTCGTAACTAAGCGATAGGCCATTAGTGTCTCAATCAGCTGGTAAGTGGCACTAGTAACACGCGGTATTCCCTTGGAGAGAAAAGATAGTTAGGCGGTAGTTTCCTTTAAAAATGAGGCTCTAGAAGCATAGGCAAGCCCTATATGAACCAAATAAAAAAACTGAGAACGCATAAATATCTGTCACTAAGCCGACAGTTATATGGCATTAGGAGATTTAGCTTTCGAAGAAACCGGAAAGTTCGCAGGAGTAAGGGTGCTCCATGACGGAAAGGTGGAAGCAACATATCAGGGAAGCGGCAAATTGTTCGGCGTAGACTATTCATCTATCTATACCGGCGCCGCAAGCCCACATGGGGGAACCTTGATTGCAGAGTTCAACGGAATATGCACAACCAAAGATGGAGACACTGTAGGTGTGTGGGCTCATGGGAGGGGACGACCGGCCGGAAGTGGCCTAAAGGCGAGCTGGCGAGGTGGAGTTATCTGGCAGGCCTCATCGCCGCAATTTGCAAGGCTGAATAGCGTACCGGGAGTGTGGGAGCTGGACATTGACGACGGAGGTAACTTCCACTTGAAGGTTTGGGAATGGAAGTAGCCCCCTAGACAAGCATAGCTAGTCATTTCCTCTTCTTTCATTTTTTTTCTTGGGGGAGGAGTACATTCCATTAGCTCGGCCAAAATTGAACTATGTCGATACAGATTCTGTATTTCTGAGGAGATCAAAGCAACCCTAAACAGGTAGTTGAGCAGAAGTGATAAAAAGTACTTTATTTATGCAACGCGAAGATATCGATATCGAGAGAACGTACGATCATTTAATTGACATTTTAAAGGTATATTTCGCTGCAGCCGCATCGCAATGAACCACGTTTACTATATTTTCCTTCTCTAGTGATCTATGTATTACTATTGTTTGTCCTAATGGCACTGGTTTTCTCTCTTATTACCTGCAAGCTTTACGTGCTACATAACCTTTAACACCAATTAGTGGATATGGTACTCGTCAGAATCATTGGCGCCATTTTGATAGGATGCAGCGACTGCCAGCTGGTGTCATAGTAACAGGAGACTAACACCTTTACTATGAAAGAGCTCAACCACAGTAAATAAAATCATACCTTAGAAGCGACTGCTTCTGGGGTGATTCCTCCAGGGGGTACTGACAACGAACTAATCGAATGAGGAATTACTGATATTTTCTTAATATATGGTATGTTTGAGCGGATAACCATCTCAACTTGTCTAGTTAATAATTCCACATCAGCTAATTTCCTGTTACCATCCACTTCTATGTGAATGTCAGCAAATATTACCCCCATTCCTACAGGCCGTAGCAAAATTGATCCAACCCTAATTTGTTCCATCTTTGTGAATTTATCTTCTATAATTTGTCTTACCGATTGAGTAACTTTTGGGTTCTGCCATGAATCTATAAGAATCAACGATGATTGCTTAAGTGATATATACGCTACTGAGAAGATATATCATGCTATTATTATACTTCCTATTGCATCCTAATTGAGTCGCAATCAGAATACTAAGGAAACCTACAACCGAAGCTGAACCATCTTTTATTGAATTCTTGGCATCTGTTTTTAACGATAGAAGATTTGACTTATTTGCAATTTTCCTCATCTGGATGGCACTGTATAGTGATATTATGCTAGCGGCTGCCAAAACCCCCATAGTTAGAACAGGTTGATGTATCTCGTGATTATGCTGGAATAGTATCGAGGCAGACGATTGGTACAAAATAATTGATCCTATTGCAATCATCCCGATTGCTGCTATTAATGCAGCGAAACTCTCTACCTTATAATAACCAAAGTGAAATTTCTTATCGGCAGGACGAGCCGCAATCATGAGGCCCATTAAGACTATGAATGAAATCATAGTGTCAGATAGTGAGTCTATACCATCAGCAGTTGCAACTACACTCCCACTTATTTGGCCAATCAAGAGCTCAACTATCCCTATACTAAGCAAGGTTATGACAGATACCTTTGCTATTTTTTGAGCACACAGAATACCATTGTTTACCTGTCTAGAAGATCCAGCTGGCCTTTGTGTTGCCGATTCAAAAGCTGTTAGACTACCGCCACGAGGGGCATCTACAGCGTAAGTTTCGTCCAATAATTACACTAACAACTATACTTTCAATTTGTCATATTTAAGCCTGTGCTTCAATGCTGGATTTTTCCTCTTTGATGTGTGGTTTTACCTATATATGATAAATATACTGGAATTGATTGGAAATGGCAAGCTATAGACGGTACCTTTACAAAGGCACCTCTTGACGAAAAATGTGTTCTAATCTAATCAACCGACAGAGCTAAAAGTGGGACTAAGCTCCAAATACTTACAGATCAAAAGGGTATTCCATTATCTGTTAGTATCACGCTGCAAATACAATTGACATGAAGGCTGCCATAGATGCACTAGACAGCATGATAGTTCAAAGACCATTTTGTAAACAGAATCTATGTCTTGATAAAGGATATGATTTTCCAGAAATAGAAAAAGAAAAAACATTCTACATATACTTGATAAAGGCTAAGAACGGTTTATAGATAAGACTTTCTGCAAACTGATTAGTTGTAAGTAAAAAGACGAATTCGTTGCCTAATAGATGCAGAAAGTTACTAGTAAGATACGAAAGGAAACCAGATCTATCCTATGTTAGGACGCTTATTTTCCTGAATTATTGTCTAGAGGAGGACAATAATGCTCTAAGTGTACTACGGTAAGAAAATGGGTGTCTAATTAATGACATAAGGATTTAATAAACCAAAAATACGAAGAATATCCTAGGTTATGTCACAGAGTGAGTGGTTTACTACCTATTTACAATATGAGAATTTAAAGGATATGCTGAATGTGATTCTCTATACATCGCAGTCCTTCATGTCCATCACACCGTTACTCTATTACATTACATACCATGACAAAGAAATTCTCTTCATACACACGGGTATAGTAGGTGGCGTGGTTGCACATTATCACATACTTAATGAGAAACCAAACACGAAATTTTTGGAACTCAACAAGATGACGGGAGATTTTAATTATATTAAGGGTATTGGAAATAATCCTCAGTCCATTTATATTCCTATCATAAGTTTGGTCAAAAGTACTCTGAAATTCCCCGTAGAGTATTGAAAAATTTTAGGCTATCTTATCAACTGCAGTACTAGGGAAATTGGTAATCCGTGCTCGTCAATAAACTTTGGTAGTGGGCGATATAGAGGTAGTTATTACGGTTGTCAACGCATAATCTTTCAGTACTCGAAAAATTTGGGACATTTACAATTTATCTAGAGACTTTTCGAAATGTAGTAAAATGTTATGACAACTCAAAATAAATAAAAGTGCTGCTTGTAAACTAGGAATCTTAATTCTATCTGAATACAGTAGGATGAATGGTGGTATGAATCTTGAATTCAATTGAATATAACATGCGATGTTCTGTCTGCCATTTCGGTCTGTTATGTGGTCATAATAAAGTAAAGCAGGTAGCAATTGAAATAAAACAACGCACTAATAACCATCTTCTGGCAGACGGACTTGCAATAGCATGCATCTACATTGTTGCAATTTATTCGATCTTCCAGAAAAATGATTTGCCTTCGAGTGACTAATGAGATTTAAAAAAATTATTTCGAACATTACTAAGAAACCGGATAGCTTTACACCCTTTATCATAGCGGTTGTCCACTTAGTCCCAACATGAACACGAAGGCAGCCCCTTCAGGTAGACCTGTTGCCCCTATCGTGTATGCGTTGTCAGTTGAATGTTCTGCAAATTGTACTACTGTATTATTTAATGCAAGTACGGTTTGTCCTGACACACTTGCACATGTAGGCTTCATTGTGTTCTCCATTCCTACCTATTTCGCATCTTTCCATCATTTGTATGATAGATATGAGGGACCAAAGACGATTAATCTAATAACGGATGTGGCTAATTTCAGTAGCCTTTTAGTGATGTATCCTGCTGCTGCACCAGATAGGAATCTGTCACCTGCAGACAGTACGACCTTTTTCGTAGACAACTTATTGGGTATGTATCCTCTATGTTGATGACTTGATCCAAATTCCGTCAGTCTGCCGTCCTCTTGCTTATCCGTGTCCAAGCTTAAAGAAACGGTATAGATAATCTGCGGTGTATCTTTGTAACTCTCGACCGCTAGACAGTGTAGACATATATAGAGCAGCATTCTTCGAAGTTTTTGCCCATTATGACAAACAACGGTGGTGGTGCTACTATAACAACCAACTTTGGTAACGTAGAATTAGAACTTTATCCTCAAGATGCGCCAAAAACAGTCGAGAATTTTCGACAATTAGCAAACACGGGTTTTTACAATGGCTTGATATTTCACAGAATAGTGCCTGATTTCGTAATACAAGGAGGAGATCCCAACACACGAGATATTAATAATAAAAATAATTGGGGAACTGGTGGTCCAGGTTGGAACATAAAAGCCGAATTTAATAAAAATAAACACTCACGTGGAGCATTGTCCATGGCAAGGTCACAGGATCCGCATAGTGCAGGTTCACAATTCTTTATAGTTCTGAAAGATTCAAACTTTCTTGATGGTCAATACACAGTATTTGGGAGGGTAGTATCTGGTATGGATAATGTAGTTGACAAAATTGCATCTTTGAAAACCGATGCTACAGATGCACCTTTAGAAACCGGGCAAGCGAAGATTATAAAAATCACCGTCAGAGATGATTAGGGCGGGTACTTCACGCATTAGGGGTACCAAATGGTGTGGGTACTTCTTGCACAACCAATAGTAGCAGCTGAAAACAGATGGTAACAATAGCAACAACTGGTAGCAGCCGGTAACATGTTGATAACAGGTAGAAAAAGCTAAAGCCAGTATCTCTAGAATATATATCTATGCCATCTATCTATCTGCAGCTAGATAGGTGGTGGACACAAAGAGATATGCTAGCAATTGCTCAGGGGATCTTCTGGAGGAGGCACAATTGTATTCAACGTCGTAGGACTAACGATTATTCTGATGGGTTTTTTCAAACTGATTATTCTAGATCCTCCGATAACAATTGACGCACCACCCGGCTAGTAAATAATACTGCATGGAAATAAACGGAGAACTGAATGCTAGGACGAAACCGGCGTGGTAGGTTAGAGTGGTTGCTGTACAGCGAAGTTCAGTTGGAAATGAGCCAGACAGTAGCGGAGGTATAATCGGCCATTTCAAGTCAGGGTATGTTCACATTTGTGATTTATCTGTAGCTTTTACGGTTGTTGAGGCTCACGGGGGCAGAATATGGGCAGAAGAGAATCAAGACGGAGTAGGGGCCACATTTTCATTTAGTTTACCTGCGTCGTAATACGTCTAATGCGACTAATTGATAATCTCTATTGTGAATATATCCTTTGGTCATGGCTGATAATGGTTTTGCCACTGGCGCAGCAGAGTGCTTACTGGTAGTATTCTCTATTCCAAACTCGAAGGTTGTAGTTATATTAATCTCATCATCAACCGCCCTGTACCGTTCTTTAGCAACACCAGAAGACCGTATCCTAAGTCTTGAATCTTTTGTCACAGCTATGAACACCATGTACAGAGATAATAGTAAATCGCCATCCAGTGATCTTCATATTCCAAAGCGTTATTTACTATTAAGGTATTACTGAGAATACATGTGCCACAGTATCTCGCAGTGTGGGACTTGCATATATTATAGCATTAAAAAGTTGAATAGTGGTGGAGCGAGTTAAATGGATTCTCTTGGATGGCGTCAAAAAAAGAATCCTGGTTGTAGAGATGTTCCATACACGGACTACTCTAAGTGAGGCTCTGGGAGAATAGGGTTTAAAACCGATTCCTATACTGATCTTGGATTAGCGTACAAGAATAAGTCGGGTTAATACGATCTCATGTTGGATATAATGATGCCGGATGATGGTTTCGTTTGTACCAAAAGATAAAAATCGTTGATGGTAGGGTCAAGATCTGATTCTAACTTACCGCTACGGAATTTTATCACGAAGGGATTAAATCATGGAAACTTCCGAAAATAACACGGATTCAATCATGGAGCCATCTCAAGAAACAAATTGATAAAATGGATTCAGTTTGTGAAATGAAAAAATTCTTGGAACCTAGTTAAACAGACGGCCCCCATGAGTCCATAGAATATGTTCTAAACATAGCCCTACAATTTGAAAACACTTGCGTGGGACATTGTGCCACATCGTGCCACATGTATGCTGAGTGCTACTAGATTAAAATATTACACTCCTAACATACCTCATCTGTATTTGGGAGAATGACGGTGCGGCTTCTCATCTGTATTTGGAGAATGACGGTGCGGCTTCATTACTTACATCTGAATGATTGGGGATGACATTTCGATCACTTTATAGCCTGCAATAACTGTAATAATTCCATTGTTGCAGTAAATAATAGTAGAGCTCATGGTAAATCTGTGCGGTACTATCTACAGCAGCCAGATAAGATTGCTAACCGGAATAAAACCACACTATTGATTGATGACAAATACGACATCAGTTTATCGCTTAAACGCATTTTGAACCAAATTTGCTTGAGGTTCTACACACTTACTAATCCTTTAATCTCGTTGGAGAGCGTCAAGCCTCGACTCTTAGACTTGGATACGATAAATGTCAAGAATAGAATGAAGTGTCGACTGCAAAAATGACATTGATCGTTACCACTAGTATTATTAACAAAAAGACTTATTTGATGACGTTTATTGCTTGGGCCATGATGATTACCGATGTAATCTTTGGAACCTTCCTTGACGTTTTGAGAGCCCCTCTTAATTCTTCTTTTGGTGTGATATTGTTTATAGCAATGAGCATTACTGTATTTTTCGCAGGTCTGTATGCCCTTAGAGATTTTATGGCTGTCTTGCTCAAAGACCTTGAGGCGCCTTCTTTTTTTAACAGGCTTTACAAAGCAACTCCTATTTTTCTTTATGCACTTGCAGTAATCTTTGGAGCTATCATTGTTGAAATAGTGTTATTTTCAGATTATAGCACTTACCTGCAGCTTCTAATTGTCTTAATAAGTGGAGTAGCCATCTTATTCTTTGGTTTTCGTACTTACAAATTCTTGTCCTGGTTTAAGGCGAGTCACAACAAACGACACAATATCATGATATTGGCATTTGCCGTATCAGCAATGCTCTTTTGCATCAGCATGACAGTTGCTACCGTATTTGATACAAAGGAATTAGTCTTTGCAAGACCACTCTCCATAGATGCACATTACCCCGCTAGCAATTCTATGGCAAGCAGACATTTGTCCAGCATAGAACTTGTGATTCATCTCTATATGTATCTTGTACCGCAAGTTTTTGCTATCGCTATCGCAGAAACAGTTGCAGTTACATTTTTTCTTCGTTATTTTAAGGATCAGATAGGAAGAGCGACACTCTGGACGGTCATATTTTTACCACCTGTGCTTTTTTTAACCGGAATTTTTGGTCCTCAGTTATTGGCAAACACTGGCGGTGTAATGGTATATCAGCTCCCTCAGTTCTTTGCCTTTAGGGTGATAGGTACAGTAGGGTGGATTGGAGCTGATTTTGTAATAGCTTTTGCATATCTTTTAGTAGCAAAAAATCTTCGACGGCAAATTACCTCTTCTCGTAATATGATCATTAACTATTTGATTATAGCAGCATTGTCAACCATTTTAGTTTCTCCAGCGACCAATAACTGGATAACCAACTCTTCTTATCCACCCTTTGGAGCGATCCAACGTGCCTTTCTAGTGTTCGCTTCTTTTCTCTTTAGCATAGGAATATACTCTGTAGCCCTCTCGGTGGCCCAAGATGCAGAATTGCGTCATTTAGCCAGAAAATATGCAAAGGAGTATGCTCTACTAGATACTTTAGGTAATGCACAAGAGGACGCCGAGATTGTACAAAAGGTCGTAAAAATAATGCGTAAACAGGCGGGTGATATGGTAAAAGAAACAGCAGTAGAATCCTCAATGTTAGATGACAGCGAAGTTAGACAGTATTTAGACCTGGTAATTAAGGAGACTAGAGAAAAAGGCAATCACAGAACAAATTGACTTTTTAACTCTGATTTCGATGGTTGATAAGAATGTCACTTCCAACCGTGAAAGGAGTTGGTACTTTTTACAGGGAATATGGAGACGCTAGGAAGGAGCATGTGTTATTTATACATGGACTTGGGGCTTCATCCATAAGATGGGGAGACATCCCCGAGGCATTGCCCAAATATTTTCGTACTATAGTAGTCGATTTAATAGGTTTTGGTGCAAGTGAAAAGCCACTAGATGCGGATTATACATCTAAGGACTGAGTAAGTTTATCGTCGACTTCCTTACTGAAAGGATCAGAATCATGAATAAGGAGCATAAGAAAATAAACATTATAGGTCATTCATTGGGTGGGTATATTGCTGCTCAAGTTGCTGTAGAAAATAAAGAAATGATAAAAAAGCTTGTATTGATTGATTCCTCCGGTCTGCTTGAGGCGCCAACCCCTCTACTGAAAGCTTATCGTGCTGCAGCAAGTGACCTTAATCCCCTAACAAGACATGAAAGAGTCAAAAGAGTATTGGAGGCTACGCAAGTCCTTCAAGACTACTTCCAGTATTAGTTGATTTGTTTAGTTATACAATTGAAAAGCCAGGTGCAAAGCATGCATTTGAAGTAGCATTTGACAACAGTACAACAACACAAATTGATTCAAAAGGTTTCAAGCAAATTGAAGATATTCCCTGTCTTGTTATATGGGGTGAAAACGACAATTTAATACCAATAGAATATTATTATAAGTTTAAACAGCGACTTCCAAAAGCTAACTGTGCAACAATTGCAGATGCAGGTCATTCGCCGTTTGTTGAGAAGACAGCTCTGGTATACGAAAAATTGCGTACATTTTTAATGCAGGATGACACTAGCATAGGGTGATGTTTTATTGCCCTCCAATTTTGATATAATTTTAATTGGTTCCATCAGTCAAGTGAATTCATAAACACAGATTAATATTGTAATTTAATACGAATTATAATTATTGTATATACCTCAATCAGTACTAAGTGAATATCTTGTGCCTGCAGATTACGATAAGCCTAAAATCGAGATACGAAATTATTATTTGAAATGGAATGCTGAATCCTATGGTATACCTCAAAAAGAAATAAATGAATTAAAGAAATTTCTAACCGATGCAATTCCTTTTTCTGGTACCAGTTATGAACTGTTGAACAGCTTTGAGAAAGCCAGATACAAAGATATACTGGTTAACATAAGTTCGTCGACTTTTTTAGGTCATAT
>JAICVW010000699.1 GCA_025935105.1 Nitrososphaeraceae archaeon | reverse complement strand
TTTAAATCTTTTTTATTAATTATTCTTAGTTCCTCGGCTGGGATTTTTTGAGTTAGCAAATTAGCAATACTCCAAAGTTTTTGGCAAAAACGTCAACTACCAATAATTTTACTTTCTTCATAAATTAAATCTGAACCTCAAACATTATTTTCGAGCAAAAATAGCCGTAAACTATCGCAACCATATTTCGTAATAATTTCTTCTGGTTCCACACCATTACCGAGCGATTTAGACATTTTTTCTGAATTCACAGTAACCATGCCACAATGCATCCAAACCCTTGCGAATTCACGACCTGAAAACGATTCAGATTGTGCGATCTCATTCTCATGATGAGGAAAAACGAGATCATAGCCACCGCCGTGAATCTCGAAAGGGCACTCAAAGTACTTCAAAGCCATCGCGGAGCACTCTATATGCCAGCCAGGTCGACCTTTCCCCCAAGGAGAGTCCCACGTTGGAGAATTTGATTGGAATTTCCACAGAGCAAAATCAAGAGGATCCTCCTTATGAGGATCTATATCTATTCTCGCCCCAACTTCCAACTCAGCAATCGGTTTCTTAGACAGCTTACCATATTCTCTAAAAGATTTGACCCTAAAATAAACACCGTTTTGAGAGAGATACGCATAACCTCTTTGCAAGAGCACGCCGATAATCCGTTCAATGTCTCGCATATGCTCTGTTGCTCTTGGATACAGATCAGCCCGAAGTACATTTAGTGAATCGAAATCCCTGAAATAATTCAAGATATATCTAGAAGAAATTTCTTCAGCCAGAACGCCTTCGGCTAGTGCCCTGCTTATGATTTTGTCATCAACATCAGTAAAGTTCTGAATATATTCTACTGCATATTTTTTTGAGAGAAGGTATCGACGTAGTGTGTCGAAAATGATAATAGTTCGTGCATGCCCAACATGCGAATCATCATAGACAGTTACTCCACACACGTAAATCCGAACAAGCGCTGCTTGATCTAGGCTGGACACTGTTTTCGTCATGGTGTTAAAAAGTCTCAATTAGTTGATTCGATAGTGTTGCAATCTAAGATTAAAAGATTCACGCCATCTCAGCTTAGAACATTAGGATGCCTGCATCTGGCATACTAAATTTCTACGTAAATCTGATTTTCCTCAACTTTTACAGGATAGGTAAGAAGATTGACTCCATCAACATAATCTATAAGTTTGCCAGTTGTCAGATTATAGTGCCAAGAATGCAGGGGACATTCAACTATCTCTCCATGTGTTCTCCCAGGCGCAAGTGAGCCATCTTGATGTCTGCAAAGGGCCTCGATTGCATAGTACTTCCCGCCAACATTAAACAACGCTATCTTAGTCCCCTTCACATCAAACTCCTTACCTTTGCCTTGAACGATCTCGTCAGTCGATGCTACCCTAACGTTAGTCATTTCATATTGAATTCACTTTCAGATTATAAAGTGTTGTCCATAATATGCTTCTAATATTTGTCTTTCAAACTTCGCTCTCATCTTCAGGACACCATTACCATAATCTATAATCAGAGGGAAAATTTGAAAAGCAATGATCAAGTTAAATTGTTCCTAGTTAAATAATATGTAGAAAATGATCGGGATCACAAATGTGCCAATTGATCATAAGATCTGAACCCAACTTTTTTCAAAGCCTTTGATACCCGGATTATTGCATCAAACAGCTGAAATTCATGTCCCATGTGGATCTGATGCGTCAGGGAACGGGAAAGCCGACCAATTGTAAAGAATTAGAACACATTTACTCACAAATGAACACAGAACTTTTAAGTCCGGAAAAGTCAACTAAATCATTGAAGCGTAACAAGTCTGATTCTCGGTCAGATACAA